>JAAZDR010000204.1 GCA_012512705.1 Bacillota bacterium | reverse complement strand
CCTTTGCCGGTAAAGTCCTTTTGATCCTGATAATTGTCGGATTGGAGATACGCTTTCCTCGTCAGAGCGTGGTCGAAATCAGCGAAGCTCTTTTGGGCAAGGTTGGAGGCGCTCTGGTTTCTTTTCTCATCCTCTGGTCCTTCCTGCACATCGCCTCGCTCGAAGTCAGAATCTATACAGAGATGATCATTACCGGCTTCCTTACTGAAACCCCAATTGTCTTTCTAACCGCAATGATGGTTCTTACGGAATCGCTGCTGCCTATGCTGGGATCGAGGTCATTGGACGTATTACGGATTTATTTTTTCCTTTGTTTCTGGGAATGATCCTTTTTAGTATAGTTGCCTTGGCTGTCAGTGCTGATTTTACAAATCTGCAGCCTGTCCTCGCTCGAGGAATCCGCCCCGTCCTGGAAGGGAGTTTGGCTCCAATCGCCACTGGTGCGCAGCTGATGATCGCTGGAATGCTTATTCCCCATACGAACCAGCCGCGTAACGCTATGAAAACTGTTTTTTGCTGCAGGTTTTGACCGAGAAGAAACAAATAATCGCTATAAGATAACAGTGCAAATCCCAAACCCGCTCTCCATGAATAGCGGGGGCGGCAGAGGAACGACAGTAGAAGGCGGAGGCAAAAAAGATAATAGTAAAGTAATTTCCGCTATAGGTAAGAGTTTCTATGATGCAGGTAATAACTTAACGGTAAAATCAACACGGGAGATAAATTTTACCCATACAGGGATAACGCTTTTTTCAGAAAAACTGGCGCGTGAAGGGCTGTCTCCAGCGCTTGATTTCCTTGATCGCGAGCGTCAGTTTCGGCCGATCAGCTTGGCCTTTGTCGTTGATGGTGGTGACCTGCGTAAAGCAATGGAGGCAGAATTCGAGATGGAAGAGTACGGAGCGCGAGGAATCAGACGGCACCAGCAGATTACCGTTGAGCGTAATCCTGTTACTATCATAACTGCCCTGCAGGAGATTTATAACTGGTTAAGCCGTCCCGGTCAGGAGATAGCCCTGCCCCGGCTTCATTTAATCGATCTGTCGGCTAACGGCATCGGTGATGGGCAAGACAGCGGGGGAGATGAGGAGCTGTCAATGGAATCCCCTATGCAGTTAAGCGGCCTTGCTGCCTTTAAAAAAGACCGCCTTGTCGGCTGGCTTAATGAGCAGGAGGCACGAGGCTACGCCCTGATTACCAATAAAGCAAAAAGAATAACTTATGTTATTGAGAGCCCCCCACCTTTCAAAGGTAATTTTACGGTTGAAGTTTTTGAAATCAGAACAAAAAAAGAGGTCAAGATAACCGACAACCGGGTTACAATCATTATAAAGATTACTGCGGCCGGCCGTATCCATGAGACTACTTCCCACGAAGACTGGCTATCGAGAGATTCACAGTTGATAGACTCTATTAACAAACGCCTGGCAGAAGCGCTGCGCAAGGATGTCCAAAGTGCTCTTGATAAGGCCCAAAAAAAACTGCAAACAGATATTTTCGGTTTCGGCAACCTGATTTACCGTACCCTGCCCCGGGAATGGGAGGCCTTGGCACCGCAATGGGACGAGCTCTATCCTGTTGTGGAAGTACAAGTAGATGTTAATGCCGAAATTCGCCGCACCGGGCTGCTCAGGGCTCCGGGTCGTATTAGATAAATTTTAATCACGCGCCGAAACGCAGTATAAACTAAAGAAGCACATTTTTCCATCTTGGGAAAGGTAAAGGAAACGATGTTTTATTTTGTGCTCACAGCCTTGATTATTCTTTTAATACTCTTAATCCAGGGGCCGCCCCTGTTTATCAATCGCAAGTGGCGGGATCTAGCTATTTTTTTTGCTTTTTGGGCTGGAGCCTCTGCTTATGCGCTGCTCGTAGTCGCACAAGTTCAGATTCCCACTGTTACAAATATTCATCTATTAACAGAATAAAATTTTAAAAATACTTGACAAAAATATAAACGGAAATATAATATTTACTAAGTAGTATTTATTACTGTTTACGATTTCAGGAGGCTCTCTGATCTCAAAACCAGGAGTGTTCTAAGTTAAAAAACAAAAAATTTGAACAAAAATTAAAAAGCAGCGGTTACAAGTTAACACCGCAACGCCAAGCAATATATGATTACATTACTACATCAAAGGCTCACCCTTCAGCAGAAGCAACATACTTTGCACTCAAAGAACGCTTCCCTAGTATTAGCCTTAACACTGTCTATAAGACACTGCATCTATTTGCTTCATTAGGATTAATCACCAGATTGACACCGAAAGGAGAAACCGCTCGTTTTGATGGCAATCCTCAGCCGCATATTCACCTTATCTGCCAAGAATGCGGGCAGATTATTGATTTGGAAAGGGAGAATATCGAGCTCTCCACTCAAGAAATAGAAGAGATTGAGAAGGAACATGATTTTAAAGTGAATCAGCAACAGCTATTTTTATACGGCTACTGCACTAAATGCAATAAATCATAATTTAAGGGGGAATTTTAATGAATCTCAAAGGAAGCAAAACAGAAAAAAACTTGTGGGAGGCCTTTGCTGGGGAATCACAGGCACGTAACAAGTATACTTTCTTTGCATCAGTAGCAAAGAAGGAAGGTTTTGAACAAATTGCTGGGATTTTTTTGGAGACAGCTGACCATGAAAAGGAGCACGCGAAAAGAATTGCCAAATATTTAGGATTGATCGGCGATACCGAGGCAAACCTGAAGGACGCCGCAGAAGGAGAAAACTATGAATGGACAGAGATGTATCGTAACTTTGAAAAAGTTGCACGTGAAGAAGGTTTTGACGAAATCGCTGACTTTTTCCATGAAGTAGCGGAAGTGGAAGAAGAGCATGAAAAGCGCTATCGCAAACTTCTGGCAAGAGTAAAGGAAGGCAGCATATTCAAGCGGGAGGAGAAAATCAAGTGGCACTGCCGCAACTGCGGTTACGTGCACGAAGGGACAGAAGCACCGAAAGTTTGCCCGGCCTGTGCTCATCCTCAGTCCTATTATCAGCCGTTTGCTGAAAATTATTAAATCTGCTTTCTTTGCCTTAAACTTCTGTTCAATTTATTATCTTCAAAGGGGCAGCCTTGCAGGCTGCCCCTTTTTTACTTTTAATCTTAAAAAACTATCAGCTGCGGTCTGAAACCTACGGCGTCAGCGGCAACAAGCCTGTAGTGTATACCTTCGTGGCAACCGGTTAGGACTTGGGCATGTCCTTCAGCATGAAGGTGGCCGTAGATACAGAACTGCACACCATAGCGTTTTAATAGTTCTGTAAATCCGGAAGATTGGTGTTTACTATTTACGGGTGGATAATGAAGGGCGGCAATAATTGTATCGTAGCCTTCTTCAACGGCAGATTGAAGTGAGAGCTCTAGGCGCAAGAGCTCTCGCCGGTATATCTTTAAATCACGCGTATCCTCAAATGTTTTTTCTCCAGGGCAGATCCATCCCCTGGTTCCACAGATCGCCCACCTACCCCAAGGAAAAAAGTCGTTCTGTAGGGCAAAGATGCGTTGCGGCAGGGCTTTCCGCAAGCGGCTGATGGACTGCCACCAGTAATCATGATTCCCTCTCAAGAGCAGCTTAACCCCTGGGAGGGTGGCGAGCCAGTCCAAATCTTTTTTTGCCTCTTCCAAACGCATAGCCCAAGATATATCACCAGGAATAATCACTAAGTCCTGTTCGCTAACTGTTTCCTGCCAGCGTGTAGCTATTTTTTGTGGATGATCAGTCCATTCTGGTCCAAAAATATCCATCGGCTTTTCCATGCTGAAAGAAAGATGCAGATCTGCCAGGGCATAAATAGCCATTTTTGATCCTCCCTTTTATTCTCCTCAAACGCCGCTCGAAAAAAAATTGGCTTTTTTCTTTTTAAATTTATAAAATTAACCACAAATTGTTAAATAACGACCCTACGCTAAAATTATACCATGCCGTTCTCATCGGGACAAAAAACTAGCTGAATTAAACAGGCTGTCCTTAATGCCACCAAAAGAATATCTTCGCATGTAATCCGCATTATCTTCTGGTTATGACGGTTTGATAAATAATTCTTATCCGGGTAAAATATCTTTTGTGACGGCGGATATAAAGGAGGTAATTACAATGAAGCTTACTAACAAAAATGAGCTCGCTTTCCCTTTTTTCGCCGCCATTCTCTTATTCGCCCTGGTAGGAAGTGTTTCCTTTGCCCAGGCGGCCGAAAACAACACAATGACTGCAGCAGTAGAAAGTGACGGCAAAGCAACAGCAGACGAGGAAAATAAGGAACAAAAAAATAACCAAGAAAACAACTTGCTCTATAGTGCTACACCAAAGGAGCGAGAGCTTCTGGCCAAGGCTGTCTACAGTGAAGCGCGAGGCGAACCCTTTGAAGGGCAGATTGCTGTAGCAGCGGTAATACTAAACCGTCTTAAGGATCAAAGGTTTCCTGATAATATTCAGGAGATTATCTTTCAGCCGCGCGCTTTTACTGCTGTTGATGATGGGCAGTTCTGGCTTACTCCCGACAGCAATGCCTATAAGGCAGTGGAGGAAGCCTTGGCTGGTAAAGACCCCACTGGTGGGGCGCTGTATTATTACAATCCAGCGATCGCCACGTCAACCTGGATTTTCAACCGTCCGGTGATTAAAAAGATTGGTCGTCACGTCTTTGCCGGATAACAAAAAGGAAACACCCTTTAAGCAGTGAGCTACATGCTTAAAGGGTGTTATTTTTTATATTGATTCTGTTTTTTAGAGGCCCCTCAACATGACCTAACCCCATTACAACCATGTTAAAATTAAGAATAAATATTTAAAATATTAGCATCAATATTAGCTTTGCCCATTTAAAAGTTACTGTTATAATATCCTTGGAAAGGAAGGGAAAATTCTTTTGGAAAAGCGTTTAAAAGAGTATGCTCACGAACAAGGACTCGGACTCCTCGGCATTACCAGTGCTGAAAACTTTGAGGCTTATAAACTTATTCTAGAAAGCCGCATAGCAACAGGGAGACAGAGCCCCTTTGAGGAAAAAGACTTACTGAGACGCCTTTCACCTAAAAGTTTGCTTCCCGGAGCGAAAAGCATTATCTCCCTTGCTGTTCCTTATTCAGGCGGGCCTCAAGAACCAGCTGACGGGGAAGGAGTTCTGCGCGGTTATATTAGTCTTTTTGCACGGGGGCATGACTATCACCGCGTGTTAAAAGAAAGACTGGCGTTAATTGTTCGCTTTTTAAAGCAAGAGAGCGGGACAGACTTCAATTACCTGACTTTTGTCGACAACGGACCGCCACTGGAAAGAGCGATCGCTGTCAGGGCTGGTTTGGGGTGGAGCGGCTCAAACTGCTGTCTGCTTACACCACAATACGGTTCCTGGGTTCACCTGGGCGAAATAATTTGTGACCTGGAGCTGCAGCCAGATACTGCTCTGCAAAAGGACTGCGGAGATTGTCGGAACTGCCTTGAGGCCTGCCCTACCGGGGCTTTACTCGAACCAGGGGTGCTTGATCCCTACCGCTGTCTTTCCTACTGGACGCAAGCTGGAGGTTATATTCCACCTGAGATACGCCCGGCCTTGAGTAACAGGATTTACGGTTGTGATACCTGTCAGAGCGTCTGCCCGGTAAATATAAAAGCAGCACAACGGGGGCTTCAAGTAGGGTTGAAAAAGAATTACTGCAACGCTTCCCTGATTGAAGCAGAACCGCTACTCCTTCCTATATTGAATTTATCAAACAAGGGTTTTAGAAATGTTTTTGGAGAAACAAGTGTTGCCTGGCGCGGCAGGAAGACCATCCAGCGCAACGCGCTCGTTGCGCTCGGTAACAGCAGAGATGAACAAGCGGCAGCTGTCTTAATTAGGTTTCTTACTGATCCGCGACCGGAAATCCGCGGCCACGCAGCCTGGTCACTGGGGAGGCTCCGAAACAAAAAAGCTCGAATAGAACTTAATAAGGCTTACCACAAAGAAAGCGATCCTATAGTTAAAAAAGAAATTGAAAAGGCTTTAGAAGTAGAGTATAACAGCTAAGGATAAAAAAGTAATCGTAAAGTCGAAAGCAGCGATTATAGATAGATAAACCAGCGCATGCGCTGGTTTATCACCTGGCGTAGATTTTTACTCAAAGGGTTACTTGGGGGCAACGACAGGATTGCTGAGACTGCCGATTCCTTCAACTATTGCCTCTACCCGATCGCCTGCTTTAATAGTCAGGGCACCTGGGGTTCCGGTAGAAACAATATCTCCCGGCTTCAAGGTCATCACCTTTGAATGGAAGGAGACAAGGTAGAAAGGTGAAAAAATCATATCCGAAATAACATTGGTCACTTCTTCATCTCCGTTGCGAGTGGTAATCCGCACCTCACCAAGGGATTCGTCTTTAATTTCATCTCTAGTAACTACCCAAGGGCCAAAGCTGAAGAAGGTATCAAAACTCTTGGCGCGGGTTAGAAAACGAGGATTGCGCTGCAGGATATCCACAGCTGTCATATCAAGGACGGTAGTATAGCCAAAAATATAATGAGGCGCTTCTGCCTCGGTGATATTTTTACACTCCCGTCCAATGATTACCGCCAATTCCGCTTCGGCAGTGACATATTTTGATTGTTCAGGAAGGATTATTTCATCGTCTTGTCCGATAATTGTCGTTGATGGTTTCATAAAGCTGGCCGGCTCTTCAGGAGGTTTTTCGTTTAAATCCTCGATATGTCGGCGGAATTCAAACCGATACCCCACACCTTAGGAGGAAAACGATAAGGTGGCGCCATCTGAACGTCCTCAACTTTAAGCGTTGGCTTCAGCCATTCATTCTCACTTAAAACCTCTTTGACATATTCTACTACCCCGCACTCTATAAATTCGAGCATTGTTGTCGGGAAATGCCTACCAACCTGTTTGTTCAGCTCTTTAATCGGTAAAAGTCCGCCATCTTTTAAAATCGCCACTTCTTCCGCCTTACCGTAAGAACATAGACGCAAATAATTCCCCTCCTTATAAGATATTAACGGACATATAAAAGCAGTGGGCTGCTATTGACTTTTATAAATTTGTTTCTCTTTCTAGTGTAAAAAACCCTTTTTTTGCTTCAAATATAGAATTTTAAAAATATATGTTCCTTTGCCCCTTTCTTCGACAAAAAACTCCCCATTTGTGCAGCCCTAATTATTGTATTATAGGCCTCAAAAGGGGAGTAAATTACTCTATAGCAAAGGTTAACTGCTATTCCAAAAATCCTTTCACGATAACTAAGGGAGTGCCAGCATCAGCAGAACCGCTTACCAGATCGGCGAGACTAGCCAAGATATCCTCCATGCGCCGTGGAGTAGTCCCTTCCGTATCCAATTCGTCATCCACTGCTTTCCGACGTTTGGCAGCAATCATCTCTTCAATCTCGGCAGCAGAGCTGCCGTTAGCATAGTATTTATCGGCAAGATATTTATACTTAAAACCTTTGCGGAAGCGGTGCAACCCTTTTGTCGCCCCAAAAGCCGGACGCGGATCAGCGAGCTCATAGATGCCGCTCGTCGGGTCACGGTAAGCCCCGTCTCCATAGATAATGACCTCTACTTTTTTACCTATTCGCTCTTTAACCGCTTTTTGTATGTCAGAAGCCACTTTATCAGAATTCCTAGGTGCCAGTTTCAGTTGTTCGCCAGCAGACATATTGCTGCCCAAGAGCCCCCATTCCGACCATGATTCCTCTGTTGGATCGCTGCAGAAATCTTGCAGAGTAACAACATTATGGATGAGTGGGGAGAGCAGTTCTTTGGTTTTATGGCGTTTATGAATATCAGCGACAATTAGCCCATCAAGGGCAAAATCAGCGATCGCCTGCGGCTCATTGCTGAGAAAAATGGTTGGTTTCGCCCCTTCAGCTTCGATTATCTCTTGGTAAAGGGCTATATAATTCACCCCTGTTATTGGATGTGTAAAACTTACATCTACCAGCTCATCCGGCCAGAGAATTCCGTTTTGTTGACCTTTTTCCTCTAGCGATTCAAAGGACTCAGAAGAGAGAACGTGATTGCCAACTTCATCTGTAGGATATGAAAGCTGCACAACAACTTCGCCACCAGTTATGGAACGGGCAATACCCTTAAGGATCATCGCAAAACGGTTGCGGCTTACTATGGGGAATAGGACACCGATTTTAGCACCGCTTTTAATCTTCAGTTTCGACTTTATTTGGCGCGCGATCTCATCTATAGTAACATAATTATTCTGAGCACGTGCAACTACAGATTCAGTAATGCAGAGCACATCGCCGTCATCGATCATCTGGTCGCGCCAACAACGCTCGATAACAGTAGATATTTCTTTTACCAGATCTGTTCCTGGCAAAATAACGCCCATTTTCACCCCAAATGCTGCAGGGCCGATATAGCTGGGCAGTCTTGTCATTATCGCTCCTCCTATCACCTAACGCAAAAAAATGCGGTTAATTAACCCCAACCAAATATAATTCTTTCCTTTAGATTAATAATCCTGCACAATTATCTGCCTTTCTAAAAGGAAAATTGAGGAGACAAATATAAATGTTGCCGTAAGAAAACATTTACGGTCAGCAAAATAAATTAATGTAACTTATAGGATCTGGTTCAAAAAAGCCTGTGTGCGCTTCTCTTTGGAGCGGGAAAAAATCTCTTCAGGTGTGCCTTCCTCAATTATATGACCATCGTCCATAAATATCACCCGATCAGCAACTTCACGGGCAAAACCCATCTCATGGGAAACAACGATCATTGTCATCCCTTCAAGGGCCAACTTTTTCATTACCTGCAACACTTCATTGATCATTTCTGGATCCAATGCTGAGGTAGGCTCATCAAAGAGCATTACCTTAGGATGCATGGCTAGGGCACGAGCGATCGCTACACGCTGCTGCTGCCCACCGGAAAGACGACGCGGGTACTCCTCCGCTTTATCAGAAAGTCCCACTTTTTCTAAGAGCTCAAGGGCGATCTTCCTAGCCTCTGCCGGCGCCATTTTTTTCACCTTGAGCGGTGCAAGAGTGATATTATCGATCACTTTCTTATGCGGAAAAAGATTAAACTGCTGAAAAACCATGCCCATATTCTGCCTGACCTGGTTGATATTCGTCGTTTTATCCATTATATTAACGCCGTCGATATAAACATTTCCTTCTTGCGGTTCTTCTAGGAGGTTGAGGCAGCGCAGAAAAGTTGATTTACCGGAACCACTGGGACCGATAACCACTACAACTTCTCCCTTGGCGACGCTGGTACTAATACCTTTAAGGACTTCAAGTTTCCCAAATCGTTTATGGAGGTTTTCTACTTTAATCACTGACGCTCATCCTCCTCTCGACAACACCAAAAATATTAGAAAGTGTATAAGTCATCAAAAAATAGAGCACAGCCAGAGAAAGATAAATCGGAAAGCCGGCAAAAGTGCGTGTATTAATATAGTTGGCAGCTTTGGTAAGCTCCATCACCGGCAGCACTGATGCCAAGGAGGAGTCTTTTAAAAGGATAATAAATTCATTACATAAAGGAGGGATAATGCGGCGAAAAGCCTGGGGGAAGATAACATACCGCATAGCTGTGACATAATTCATACCGAGGGAACGTGCCGCTTCCATCTGCCCCTTTTCTATTGATTGCACACCAGCGCGCACGATTTAGGAGACGTAGGCGCCGCTGTTAATAGCAAGGGCAACCATCCCTGCGAACTCTGCGCTTTTAAAGCCCAAACCAAAGTAGATAAATAATAATTGAACCATAAGCGGTGTTCCACGAATAAACTCTACGTAGGCAATAACAAGCGGCCTGATCAATTTTAAATTGGAAAGACGGATTAGGCCTGCAATTGTGCCGATTATGAATCCTACAACTGAACCGAAGATAGCCAATTTCAGTGTAACCTGTATCCCGGCCCAAAAAAGCGACCAGTTATAAAACACAACATCAAAACTTGAAAAAAACTCCCCTAACCAACCCATCTGCTTCCCCTTCCTTGCTTTTCTGGAAAAGCAAAGCAAAGCGCGTCAGCGCTTTGCTTTGCAACCCTTTTGTCAAATTTCTGCTAGTTATTGATAAACCATTTCTCATACAATTCATCGTACCTACCGCTATCTTTAATCTCCTTTAAGG
>JAAZDR010000203.1 GCA_012512705.1 Bacillota bacterium | reverse complement strand
GGTTATTTAGCCCATAACCACTTTTGATAGTCTCTTTTTCATGCCTTTCAGGCGGATAAGAAGGGTTGCTGTTGCGGAAAAAACCTTGACTGACAGCTGTGCAGTTTGCTAAGCCGGGTTTTGATTTAGAACAGACCACCACTTCTAATTCAGGAGCGCTCTCTTTAGCATTTATAGCAGCGGACAGCCCAGCCAGCCCGGAACCGATAATAGCAATATCAGCGCTTACCTTTTTCATCCTCAATCACCCACTTTTGAAAAGCCGCCCCCGACTATGGGCGCACGATCTGGATCCAGGTCTGCCCATAAGGGAGTTCAACCTCCTCCCCATCGGCAAAGAAATAGCGAAGGGGTGCTCCAACGCTGTCCTTTCTCCAGGTACCGGTATAGCGCTTCCCATGGGAATAAAGCTCCATCTTCCCTTCGCCAAGGGGATACGGCGCTGACCGCCCAAAAAAGTCAGGAGGGTGAGGAACATAGAGGATAAGAACGTTCCTCGGCCTGATCACTTTTCCGGAAGCATCGCGGAAAACCTTCCCATTAAGGTAACGTGTATAGGCCTGGTGTTCGCTGTCATAAACATACCTGATGCGATTGTTGGAGGAATACTGTAGAGAAACAGTGTTCCCCGCTGCTCCTTCTTTCGTTATTTCAAGGGGACGGATCTCTGTCCGCGGCGCTGTCCTTCCCCTGCCAAGGGAAGCGAGGTTTACATAGAGGTTATGCGGCGCATAACGCGCGGAATCCCGCCAAAAAGCACCGCTCCCCCTTAGGGCATTAACACTTTTAAGGTTAAATTCGCTGATTTTTTCCAATACATGCCAGTTGGCGCTGCCAAAAACAAGAGTAACCTTTTCGCCCAGCGCGAGCATCGCGGTGCTCACCCGCGCGCTGCGAACCGGACCCACTTTGTTCGGTAGCTCACCAAATAAGGCCAGAAAGCGGGTGATATTGCCTTCTACCTCGTATTCATAAACGCTATAGGCCTGGGCCAGGCCGCTCTGAGGCCTGGCGGCAGTTATATTGTCAATGCTGACTCCGTAAACAGGCCGCTTCACAACCCGCGACTGCAGTTGAGAAAGCCTTTCCCGTGACTGGGCTAAAAGCAACTCCACCTCCTGCTTCCTGGCTAACAGCTTCTCATACTCTCGCTCGTACTCATCGCGAAGGGCAACAATGCTCTCATGATAAGCTTTGACCTCTTCTTTTCGCTCTGCGATCACCGCCTGCTCCTGTTTAATTGCAGCAACAATCCGGGAATCCTGCTCCAGAATACGCTTCAGATACTCAATGCGGATGATTAAGTCGCCAAAGCTCTCAGCCTGAAGCAGGACTTCGAGGTAAGAAAGGCTCCCACTCATGTAGACGCCGCGCACCCTGCCGGCAAAGTGGCTTCTGGCTTCTTCCAGACGCGCCTCGGATTTTTCCAGTTCCCGTTCAACCTCTGCGAGCCTATCTTCAGCTTCACGGATATTATCTTGAATGGCATTAACTCGTTGCTGCTGCTCCTGCACCGAGTCTTCCAGTTTCTCAATCTCCTCCGTAAGTTTGCGGATCTCCTCCCGCGTCTCCTCGATATCTTTTTGGATATCTTCGGGGCTGCCGTATGTAACGGGTATAAAGGCACTTAATGCACTACAAAATACCAGTGCCGCAAGCAGAAGAAGAAGAGGAAGCTTGCTTCTAAAGGGAAACAAAGCGATCACCCTTTCCAAATTCTAAACACGTAAAAACTTGCGCACAGAGATCAATGCCCCCATGCCGCCCATAACTGTCCCCATTAACAACAGCCCTCCTAAAATGGCCAAGATCCTACCTGCATCAGTTACCGGCTGCAGGAAGAAACCGAGGGACGCCCTTTGTAAAGCTGCTGCCAGCTGATAGTATGAAAATCCAACTGCTGCTACGGAAACGAGGGTGCCGAACCAGCCGATAAGCATCCCTTGCAAGAGAAAGGGAAAGCGGATAAACCAGTTGCTCGCCCCCAAATATTTCATAATCCCGATCTCT
>JAAZDR010000202.1 GCA_012512705.1 Bacillota bacterium | reverse complement strand
TTCTATTCATCTTTTTGCTCGTGTTCTTTTAAATATGAAAGCATATCTTGATAAGCCTTCTGATGAATTTTTAAGACTTCGTTTATTTGTTTAAATTTGGCTCCCACACTCGCCAGCGAAACCCCGTAATCTTCGGCTAATTTTTTTTGGGTAGCGTTTAAAAAATGAAAGCGTCCGAGAGAGTATTCCAACCCTGCTGCCCAAGTCTCAACTTTTTTAATGGGGGGAACTTCTGGGTAGACGCTATTAATAAAATCAAGCCAAATTGCCTGCACGTCCTCATAAAAACCTTCTTCATAATACCCTCCACGACGCATATTATCAATCGTGCAATCCAAAACATCCTGCCATTCCTGCTTCCAAACTGGAGCTAAAAGTGGATATGTGCCAAGATCGATCTCCTGAAACTTTCCGTTAAAAAATACTGAACACCTGCCTTGGACCCCCATATTCTTTAGTTCCAAAAGAGCAATCTGCCGCAAGCGTTCTTTTACCCAAGGGTTACGCACAAATTCATATAAAAGGTTGCGTTCCTTATCCCGTCCAAGGAAACCAAAAAAACGGATAATTTTTTCTTTCAGCTCATCTGCCATTTCATATAATCCCAACCTCAGCATTTTCCGAAAATCCGGATCCCCATAATAATTATCCGAAAGCTCTTTCATATTTAGTTCTGCAAACTTCCTCACCAACTCTTCTTTCTCTTCTAAGCTGAGATAGGTTTCAATTTTATGTTCTTCTTCTGAGAGCGCCAGCAGAAGTTCACGCGCCTCCTCTGCCATATCACCTTCCGGTTCTAAATCAAGATATAGATGAAGGAATTTGCAGGCGCGACCCAGGTCTTCAAGAAGACCGAAATTAACAGCCATTAAAAAATAACACTCGGTTAGAGAAGGGTCAAGTTTTTCAACGATAAATTTAAAAACCTTGTTTGCTTCTTTTAATCGGCCAATCTTACTCAGCAAGCAAGCCAAGTTATAATGATTAAGGGGGTTTTCCGGCTCAACCTCTACTGTTTTGCGAAAATAAAAGACTGCTTTCTGCCATTTATTTTTATGGAAATAATAACTACCCTTTTGATAGTAGTAGCTAGCCTCTCTTATAAAAGGTGTTACCTTAGCATTTTTGTTTTCTGTCTTTGCTCTAGTATTCATCAGCTCACCACCACAAAATTCTTCTAAAATGTCTAGTTACATTCTCCGGGCGAATCCGAAACTCCTTCAAAAGTTTTTTATTTATTATTATATTATTTTGATCGCGATTATTCTCAGTTTAAGAGCCAGCAGGATCATCTGCCGGCTCTAATATAAAACTTATAATAGAAACTGAAACAAAACTTACTGGTAACTTATTCACGTTCTAAAACCATAGCCATGCCCATACCGCCTCCGATGCATAAAGTCGCTAGCCCAAGGTTAAGGTTGCGCCTTTTCATCTCATAAATTAAGGAAACAATAATGCGTGTACCGGTACAGCCAATAGGATGCCCCAAGCTGATCCCGCTCCCGTTTACATTAACAATATTCCTGTCGAGCCCCAATAGCTTTTCACAGGCTAAGTACTGAGCGGCAAAAGCCTCATTCAGTTCAATTAATTGAATATCTTCGAGGCGAATCCCGGCTTTAGCTAGTGCCTTTTTAGTAGCTGGTACCGGCCCATAGCCCATCAGCTCTGGTTCTACACCTGCCCAGGCATAAGAAGATATTTTTGCTAAAGGTTCAATTCCTAAATCTTTCGCCTTTTCAGCAGACATAAGCACTACTGCAGCCGCTCCGTCATTTAAGCTGGAGGAATTGCCTGCGGTAACCGTGCCTCCCTTGCGAAAAACTGCTTTAAGCTGCGACAATCTCTCCAGACTTATATCCGCACGCGGATGCTCATCCGTTGTTACAGTATTAACACCCTTCCTGCCTTCCACCTTTACTTCAACTATCTCCTCAACAAAGCGGCCCTCTTTGATCGCAGCAACAGCATTTTGATGACTGCGTAAGGCTATCTCATCCTGTTCCTCACGCGTTATCCCGTATTTTTCGGCGAGGTTCTCTGCTGTTTCGCCCATAATTATTCCCGGAACAGGGTCAGTAAGTACGTCCCAGATAGAATCAGACATTTGACCATGCTGTAGCCTTTTACCCCAACGAGCTTCTTTT
>JAAZDR010000201.1 GCA_012512705.1 Bacillota bacterium | reverse complement strand
TTATATTCTCAGCTATATCAGCACTGGTAATAGAGCCAAACAGCTTGCCTTCCTCACCAGCTTTCGCTTCCAGGACAACGCTCATCCCTTCCAGTTCCTGTGCTATTTTTCTTGCCTCCTGCTCTTTAGCCACCTCTTCTCTGGCTCTTTTCTGTTTTTCTTTCTCTAATTCGAGCAGCCTCGACTTCGTAGCTTCCACCGCTAACCCTCGTGGCAAAAGATAGTTGCGGGCATAGCCGTCTTTTACCACTTTAACTTCGCCTTTTTCACCAAGGTTGCGTATATCTTCTAGCAAAATTACTTTCACTGCTCACACTCCTTTCGGTAGCCTATTTTTTGTAGGACTCTAGATATTGACGCAGATCTTCCAAATCCTCATTTAAAGGGCTGCTCTCTTTCTTCTCCTGGAGATAAACATTAACTTTTTGCTCGATCGCTCTGTCAAGGCGCTGATAGCTAAAACCTAGGCGGCGTGCTAACAGGTGGCAGGTGATCACAATGCGGCACAAAGCATCAAGGATTAATCCCTCATTTCCTTGGAACATCGATTGAAACAACCTCGCTACAGCGGATAGGAGTTCGCTTTTTTGTTCTTCGATAACTTTTATATTTTTAGCAATGTTCTTTTCCGGTTTATACAACGGACCGCGCTCCTTTCGTTCCGCTAATACTAGCTATGCTTAACTGCTTAGCTTATAACCCTGAGGTTAAAAAACGGTGCCCTCAACTAGAGGCAGCACCGTTAATCGCTGCTACTTTTTTTAATCTGCAGTATATGGTAGGAGAGCCATAATACGTGCTCTTTTAATCGCTACGGTCAACTGCCGCTGGTGATGTGCACAGTTACCGGAAATACGGCGCGGTAGGATCTTGCCACGTTCAGTTATATAACGGCGCAGCTTGTCCGCCTTTTTATAATCAACATTTTCTACTTTCTCCACGCAAAAGCTACAGACCTTCTTGCGCTTGCCGCGTTCTTTAGACATGAGCAAACCTCCTTTACCCTATTTGTCTACTAGGTTTTCAGCGCTAGAACGGTATATCATCTTCATGCACTTCTATTTCATCACCCATAAACTCATCGTCTTTCTGTTGAGAGATCTTCTCTAGGAAGCGGACGTTTTCAGCGACAACTTCTGCTATCCGGCGGCGAATACCCTCTCGATCATCATAGGAGCGCACCTGTAATCTACCTTCCACAGCAACAAGGCTCCCTTTAGTGAGGTAGTTTGAACAAGCCTCTGCCTGTTTTCGCCAGACAACAATATCAATAAAGTCTGTCTCCCGCTCCCCTTGCTGATTGGTAAAAGGCCTGTCTACAGCAATTCGGAAATTAGCGACTGCCACCCCATTAGCTGGTGTATATCTTAGCTCTGGATCCCTCGTTAACCTGCCAATAAGAATAACTTTATTCAAAAACATTACATACCATCCTTTGGGAATATAGAAGTATTATTCTTCTACCTTACTAATCAGGTAGCGCAGGACGTTCTCTGAAAGCTTAAACCTGCGCTCCAGCTCCTGAAGAACTTTGTTATCGCCTTCAAAGTTCATCACTACATAATAGCCTTCCCTTTCGTCTTCTATCTCGTAAGCAAGTCTTCTCATTCCCCACTGATCTATTTCGCTGACCGCACCACCATTATCCTCAACATAAGCCTTAAACCTGGCAACAGCCTCTTCACGTTGTTCTTCTTCCAGTTTTGCATGGAGAATAAACATTACTTCATATTTCGGCATCGTTTTACACCTCCCTTCGGACTTACGGCCCTTTTCAAGAGCAGGGAACCTTAACAAATAATATCATACTTCATCATCGGCTGCAAGAAAAAGAAAAGCTGTACTGACTTAATTTGTGGGCTTCAATGGGTGCTCATCCTGAATGATTTCCATGATCTTTTTCAAAGCGCCAGCAATAGGTACCGCGATGATCATCCCCAGTAAACCTGCCAGCTGGCTACCAATCAGGATCGCTATAATCACAGTAATCGGTTTCAGGTTAACCGTCCGTCCAAAAAAGAGGGGGGCCAAAACCAACCCATCAAAGACCTGAATACCGATATAGAGGATGATAATCAACAGCGGCGAAGGCGCCGCTGGAGAAAAGCTAAGCAGCACTGCTGGTACAGCGGCAATATACGGCCCGATATAGAGAATAATATTAAATATACCAGCGATAATAGCGAGCAAAAGCGCATAGGGCATACCGACTATCAGGAGGGCGATCCAGGTAAGGATCCCAACAACTAAACCGCGTAGGAGCAGCCCGCGGATGAACCCCCCGATACTTACATCAAAAATACTGATAAAACGCTGCACATGGCTACGGTAGCGTGCAGGAACAATACGGAGAGGGCCCTTCTTTACACCTGTAAAATCGTAGAGGAGGTAAAAAACAATAAAGAGAATGAAGAAAAGGTCAATTAGCCCGAGCACTAGCGTTAAGCTAAATTCTGCAAGCTGGTCAAAGACCCGTCCCAGTGTATCTGGAAGCGCTGCCAGAACTTCATTGAATATGCGACCAAGATTTAAGTGGATGAATGTTTGTGCGATATGCTCAATATACTCTTGAATGCGGTTCAGATGATGTGGAAAATTTGCCGCTAGCTCTTGGTACTGCTCACTGATTACCGGAAATAGCAGACTGATGATTAACAGGCAAAAGAGGAAAAAGCCTAAAAAAACAATGGCAACGGCGAATAGATGCGCAAAGTGATAATCGTCTTCAAGATATGATACCGCCGGGGCGATCAGGTAGACGATCAAAAGGCTAAAAACAAATAGCTTAATCACCCATTGAATACTGATCACAAACCAGATCGAGCTGACGATTAAAAGAAGCATCAAAATTATTTTCAAAGCAATAGTAAGTTCTCGATCTTTGAACAAAAAAAGACCCCTCCTCTGGCCTGAAAAAAACTTACACGAAAAAGATTACACATAAAAGCGGAAAAAAAGCACATCGCCGTCTTGGATAATGTAACCTTTACCTTCGAGCCGGAGTTTTCCATTACTGCGCGCCCTGGGAACAGAGCCTTCCTCAAGGAGCGCCTGCCAATTAATTGTCTCTGCCGCGATAAAACCGCGCTGCATATCTGTATGTACCTTACCCGCCGCCTCGAGGGCGGTCGCACCCTCTTTTAGCGTCCACGCCCGGGCCTCTTTTCCCTTGACTGTAAAAAAAGTAAGCAATCCTAGCTGCCGGTAACAGGTCTGAATTAAGCGTTCCAGCCCGGATTGTTGATAACCATACTCCTTTAGAAAATCCGCCCTTTCCGCTTCAGAAAACTCGTGCACCTCTGCTTCCAGGGCAGCGGAAATTTTAAGCACGGCGATACCCTCGCGCGTAGCTTTCTCTAGCACTCCGGCAATCTGCTCTTCTTGTAGATCCTGCCCTTCGTTCTCATTAAGTACATAAAGTAAAGCCTTATTGGACAGCAGCTGAAGATCTTGTAGGAATTTTTCTTCATCTTTATCCCGGGTAAAAGATCGCGCTGGTTGTGCCTGCTCCAGGTGCCTAAAACG
>JAAZDR010000200.1 GCA_012512705.1 Bacillota bacterium | reverse complement strand
GGATAAGGTTGAGCAGGGTAGATTTCCCTGAACCGGTGCTGCCGATGATCGCTGTAACCTTACCCGGTTCAGCAGTGAAGCTGATATCTTTTAAGACCGGCTTCTCTGCTCCGGGATAGCTGAAGGTTACATTTTGGAATTCCAGGAGGCCCTTTCCATTGGAAACTGCCTGTTCTTTCTCCCCTGTCCCGCTCGCCAGCCCTGCCTGCTCTTTCAGGAATTCTTTTATCGCCGGCTTTGTATCGAACACCTCATTAACCCTGGCCGCGGAAACGGAAGCGCGGGGGATCATGACAAAGATCATCGAAACCATGATTAAGGAAAACATGATCTGCATTACATATTGGATAAAGGCCATCAGCTCTCCAACCTGCATCGTCCCCTGGTCAATTTTTAACCCGCCAAACCAGAACACTGCGATCGTGGTGAAGTTGAGGATCAGCATCATCAAGGGCATCATCGCCGCCATGATCTTGCTTGCGCTCACCGTTGTCAGGGTGAGGGCGCGGTTTGGCTCCTTAAAGCGGTTTTTTTCCTCCTCTGTCTTGTTAAAAGCCCTGATTACGCGAACGCCGGTAAGGTTTTCCCGGAGAACCTGGTTTACCCTGTCAAGTTTCGTTTGTATCTTTTGGAACAGGGGCAGCCCTTTCCTGGCAACAAGATGTATGGCCAGGAAAATAACGGGGACGGCAAAAACGATGGTCACAGAGAGGCTGGCGCTTTTGCTGACAGCCATAATTATCCCCCCGACAGCCATCATCGGTGCCCGGGCCATTATGCGCATCGACATCATTACTACCTGCTGGATCTGTGTAATATCATTAGTGGTGCGGATCGTTAAAGAAGAGGTACCGAAGCGGTCAAATTCGCTTAGGGAGAACTCTTCAACCTTTCTAAAGACCGCGCTGCGCAGGTCGCGGCCAAAGGCCGTTGCTGTCCTGGCGGATAAAAAACTGGCAGCAACTGCACATAAGGTGCCTGCCAGGGTTACAATGATCATCAAGCCGCCCACTTGAAAAATATAGGCTATATCACCGTTAACGACACCGATATCTACAATATCGGCCATTAAGGTCGGCAGGAGCAATTCGGCAACAGCCTGTAAAAAAATCAAGCCTAATGCAGCAGCTGCAGAGAGGTAATAGGGTTTGAGAAATTTTATTAATTTCAGCATGAGCGATCCTTCCCCTGCAAACTTTGTTCAGTTAATATCATTTTTTATCATACCACTTTGAAGATGATGCCGCTACTATATAGGAAAAAGATTAGCTTCCCGACACCGATCTCCGGCACAGCAGAGTTGTTAAATTAGTTGCCCACCTAAATATAAAATAAAGTCGGTTCACCTGCTTTTATGCTTTTAAAGTAGTTAAGATTGTGGTATGCTTCTTTATATAAGTGCATAAGCTGTTAGCGAGTGAGGAGGTAAGCTGATGGATCCCGTCGTATTAGCACTTTCAGTGGTGACGTTTATTTTAGGCATCATTTTCATGAACTATGTTAATAGAAAGCGTATAGAAT
>JAAZDR010000199.1 GCA_012512705.1 Bacillota bacterium | reverse complement strand
TCGATGAACTGGCTGATTTGATGATGATTTCTCCAGCAGAGGTAGAAGATTCGATAGTCCGCCTTTCACAGATGTCCAGGGCAGCGGGAATATACCTTGTAATTGCTACTCAGAGGCCTTCTGTGGATGTAATTACCGGTTTGATAAAAGCTAATATCACTTCACGTATTGCCTTTACAGTTTCCTCTCAGGCGGACTCCCGCACAATTCTTGATACCGGAGGCGCGGAAAAATTACTTGGACGTGGAGATATGCTTTTCTCTCCAGTGGATGCAGTTAAACCGTTTCGCATTCAAGGGGCATATATAGGAGAAAAAGATCTGCAAAAAGTGGTCGACTATGTAAAAAAACAAGGTGAACCTGAGTACATCGAAGACATCATACCAGCAGAGGCAGATGATAAACAAGAAGAAAAGGCAGAAATTGATGAACTTTTCCCTGAAGCTGTAGAGTTGGTAGTTCGCGTTGGGCAGGCTTCTATTTCGCTTCTTCAAAGACGCTTCCGGATCGGCTATACAAGGGCAGCACGTCTTATTGACGATCTTGAAAAACATGGCATTGTCAGCGGTTATGAAGGCAGCAAACCTCGAGCAGTTTTGATCAACGCTGAGCAGGCAGCAAAATTTATTGGAGGCGCAGTGCAAAATCTTAAAAGCTCACAGGCAAAGGAGGTGTAGATTATTAGATGAAAGAAATAGCGGACCTGCTACGGAAAAAACGTGAGGAACAAAACATCAGTTTGCAAGAAATCAGTAAGCAGACGAAAATACAGGTTCGCTTGCTGGAGGCTCTAGAATCTGGTGATCCCACGCCCTTTGCCGGTGATGTATACGTTAAGGGTGCTTTAAGAAGTTATGCTGATATTGTCGGTCTCGATGATAAAGAAATAATAAAAGCATATAATGATTGGCGTAAAGGTTCTGAGGATGTTGATGAAGGGAACACTAAAATCTTTTTGCCTGGTAAGGATTTCCATCTCAATGTCCCTAGTATACCGATAATCCTTGCCTTGATCATCATTGCTGTCGGTGCTTGGTACTTTTTTAGTGACCAGCCTGCTGAAGACAGCCCCGAAGTAGCTATGCCTGACAATGGGGAAAATTTGATCGGAGAAAATGATGACTACGGTACGGAAGAAATCGAAGAATATCCTGAACAAGAAGAAATGCCGGAGCCGTTAATGAGCCTGATAGAAGAGAGTTCTAAGGAGGCTACCTTCACGCTTTCCAATATTGACACGTTACAAGCAGAGCTTGTTTTTGTCGGCCCGTGCTGGGTCGATATCTATCTCGATGGGGATAAATATTTAGAAAATCGTTATGAAAATGGTGAGCAGCTCTCCTTGGAGGCAGCGGAAACTATATGGATACGTTTTGGCAATCCCGGAGCGGTCAATTTACGCGTAAACGGGTTAGAGGTTCCCGGCTTTAAAGAGATCAATGTTCCTTATAACCTAACTTTTAGAAAAAACTAAACTCGCCAGCCGCCTGAACCTTAATGAGGTGTCGGGCGGTTTTTTTGACAAAAGCTATACATTGCTATATATTTATGTTCAGCAATGTTAGAGAGGATAATAGAAATGAAAACCGTCGGGGTTATATCTTTAGGATGTAGTAAAAACCTTGTAGATACTGAAGAAATGCTTGCCTATATAAAAGACTCAGGATACAAGTTAACCAATGACATTCAAAAATCAGAAATAATTATCGTTAATACCTGCGCTTTTATTGATAAAGCGCAGGAAGAATCAATCGATACCATATTAGAGTGCGCTAAATATAAAAAACAAGGCCTTTGCCGTTTCCTCGTTGTCAGCGGTTGTCTGGCAGAGCGCTATAAAGATAAACTTTTGCATGAGATCCCAGAGCTTGATGCTGTAATCGGCACCGGCAGTGTAGAAGAAATTGTTAATGTTCTTGACAAGCTTTCTAGCGAAAAAAAAATTGCTATTTTCAAGAAACAACGTAAACTAAAAACGCATAAGCGTTTGCTGACCGGCCCTGTACACAGTGTCTACCTTAAAATAGCTGAAGGCTGCAATCATTCTTGCAGTTATTGTATCATTCCCCGCCTGCGCGGCCCACTACGCAGTAAACCCATAGAAATGGTTGTTGAAGAAGCAAACAACCTTGTCCGTCAAGGAGCAAAAGAGATCAATCTTATCGCTCAGGATACCACCTCTTATGGCCTAGACCTCTACGGAAAACCGAGCCTTCCTTCACTGCTAAAAAAGCTCTCAAAAATAAATAGCCTCCATTGGCTGCGTATTCTATATGCTTACCCTACACATGTTAATGAGCAGCTGCTCTCTGTTATTGCTGAAGAAGAAAAAATATGCAATTACCTTGATATACCTCTCCAGCATGTAAGCGACCGTATTTTAAAAGAGATGAGGAGGAAAGAAACCAAAGAAGAAATTAGGGCGATGCTGGAAAAAATCCGTCAGAGGATTCCCGGGATAACACTCCGTACAACTTTCATTGTCGGCTTCCCTGGGGAAACAGAGGCAGACTTTAATGAGCTGTTAGTCTTTATGGAAGAACAGCAATTTGACTGGGTGGGTGTTTTCCCTTATTCTCAGGAAGCAGGAACAAAGGCTGCTAGAATGGCTAACCAGGCGCCTGAAAGAATACGTCAAAAGCGTTATAATGAAGCGATGTTAAAACAAGAGCGAATTTCACGTCAATTGATGAAAAGATGGCTCGGCAAGACAGTTGAAGTAATTATTGATTTTGTCGATCAAAAGAAAAAATTCGTAATCGGGAGGACGAGCGCGCACGCTCCAGAGGTTGACGGGGTTGTTTATGTTAACGGTAACAGTGTTTATGGTATTCACCCTGGAGAGTTAATAACTGCCAAGATAATTGCTGCTACCGGCTATGATCTTGTCGCTGAACCAGTTTGATTTGCTTAAAAGAAAATTTTGGCCTTTTGAACCCGCCTAACTTATATGCGGGTTTTTAACGTTTATTGTCAATTGCTGCAGAGAAGGAACTTTGTTATAATATATTATGTAAACTAAAGATTACAGGGAGCATTTTACTATGAATTCAAATTTTCGCTGGCAGGTAGCAGCTGTTTCCTTAGTAATATCCCTATTAGTAATTTTTTTACTGTTTTTTTGGCGCGAACAGCAGCTGATCCAGGAACCCTTATTTAAATA
>JAAZDR010000198.1 GCA_012512705.1 Bacillota bacterium | reverse complement strand
TTTTAATACCGCCGTATTTTAAAATCAGGGCAAGCACAATAAAATAAACTGCACCAGGGAAATGACCCGTAAAAATTAAAGTAAATGGTTCTTGTGGCAGCCGCAAAAAAAATCTAATATTACATGTATAGATAACGTAGAAGCCGCTACAAGCAGGCCAGCAGGTATTATTAAAAGTTCCGGCAAACTCAATATTGAGTACAGAAAAACAGCCGTCCCGACAGTGAAGCGGAAGGGGGTATCAATGCTATCAAAAAAACCCCCCCCGCCATAGCGGTACCGGCAACAATAAACATGGTCTTTTTATTGTAAAGCTTCATAATTAGAGGATCTCCTTAAGTTAACCGCTGATCAAGCCTCAATAATAACTTATTCTCCTTAACTTAAAGAAATCCTGCTTGATGAAGGGGTCGCCCCCGATTTGAAAGTTACCTTACTAGCTCCAAACCAACCTCTAGAGCCTTCTTATTCATTTCTTCCGTACCTTTGGGAGCGCGGTTCAATACAGCCTGCTCTAAGGAAGCGTCGTCAATTATTTTTACAATGCCGTTAAGTGCTCCCAAAGCGACGATATTAGCGACAATCTGCCTGCCTACTTTTTCTCTAGCAAGCTTTGTAATCGGTAGCGAATATACGTTTACACCATCTATTTCCGGACAGCTATCGATAAAAGTTGAGTCAAGGATTAAAGTTTTACCCTTAAAGGAAGGCACATACTTTTCGTAGGCTTTCTCACTCATACATAATAGAACTTCCGGTTCTGTCACTACGGGGTAGTCGATCTCTGCATCATCGATAATAACCTCTGCTTTACTAGCCCCTCCGCGTGCTTCCGGACCATAGGACTGTGTCTGCACCACATTCTTGCCTTCGCTTGCTGCAGCTTCAGCAAGAATAATTGCTGCTAAACTCAGCCCTTGTCCACCGCTACCGCTTAATCTCATCTCCATTCGGCCCATTCTTATATCCCCCTAGGTCAACATTATTTCTTTAATTTTGCAATAATCTTATCGTATTCTTCAATGTACTCTGGTGCAGGTTTGTTATAGAACTCGCCGATAACAAACTTGCCTTTAAGTTCTTCTTCGCTCATCTTTTGAGCTTTTTGAACTCTCACTGAATTTTCCTCAAGATATTTCATCATTTCTACAGGCCCGCCTAATTTATTGCGACGGCCGAAGCCAATCGGACAAGGAAGCATCGCTTCCACAACGGAAAAACCTTTATTTTGAGCAGCCTTAACAATAAGACTTTCAATCAGACGCGGGTGTGCCGCCGTAGCACGGCCGCAGAAAGTTGCGCCAGCAGCCTTGGCAAGTTCCATAATATCAAAATTGCGTTCTACAGTTCCATATGGTGCTGTTGTAGCTGTTCTGCCAAAGGGAGTCATCGGGGAAGCCTGCCCCCCGGTCATCCCATAAATATTATTGTTAAAGAGTATTACATTCAAGTCAATATTTCTCCGTGCTGCATGAATAAAATGATTGCCTCCGATCGCTGTGCAGTCACCGTCACCAGTGACAATAAAAACTTTCATCTTTGGTTTAAATATTTTTAATCCGGTAGCAAAAGCAATAGCGCGTCCATGGGTTGTATGCAGCGTATTAAAGTTTAGATAACCAGGAGAACGCGATGAACACCCGATACCGGAAACAATTGCTACTTCATCATGATCGTAGCCTAACTTATCAATAGCTCTTGTTAAAGCGCTAAGTGCAATCCCGTTACCACAGCCGGGGCACCAGATGTGGGGGAGTTTCTGCATACGCAGGTTTTCAACGTTAATTTGTAGCACCGTTCATCAACCCCTTAACTTTTTGAAGTATCTCCTCAGGAGTAATGATTTCTCCATTGTAACGATTTACCCCGACTACATCTGCCTCACCCTTGGCCACTCTTTCCACTTCATAGATCAGCTGTCCCATATTCATCTCGGGAACTACTATTGCTTTGGCCTGTTCGGCAACAGCTTTCACTTTTTCTTCGGGGAAAGGCCAAATTGTTGCTGTGCGCAGCATGCCCACACGGAGACCCTGTGCACGGGCTTCCTTTACCGCTCTACGTGCGGAACGGCTACTGGCACCGTAGGTAAAGACAACAACTTCTGCATCTTCAAGAGCATACTCATCAGTGATGATCAAATCATCCTTATGGTTGTTAATCTTGGCCATTAAACGATCCATTTTTTTAGTAACCAGTTCGGGAACCAGGTTCGGAAAACCGCTTTCATCATGGAAAAGACCGGTTATATGATAATATTCTCCCTCACCAAAAGGTATTAAGGGTGTCACTTCCTGATCTAACTTATAGGGTAGGTAATTCTCCCGATTGGCGGGTTTCATCCGCTCCACAACTTCAACTTTATCAGGGAGGGAAACATTCTCACGCATATGTCCGACAATTTCATCCAATAGCAACACAACTGGCGTGCGATATTTTTCACTGACGTTTACTGCTTTGACCGTTAGCTCAAAAGCTTCTTTAACAGAAGAAGGGGAAAAAGCAACAATTGGATGATCACCATGAGTCCCCCAGCGTGCCTGCATCACATCTCCCTGGGAAGGCGCTGTAGGGTTACCAGTACTGGGTCCTAACCGCTGAACATCAACAACAACGCAAGGGATCTCTGTAAGTGCAGCATAACCTAAATTTTCTTGTTTCAGGGAAAACCCTGGACCACTAGTAGCTGTCAACGCTTTCGCTCCAGCAATAGAGGCACCAATTACTGCTGCCATGGCTCCGATTTCATCTTCCATCTGGATAAATTTACCGCCAACGCGGGGAAGATGAAGAGCCATCTGCTCAGCAATTTCTGTAGAAGGAGTAATCGGATAACCAGCAAAAAAGCAAACCCCTGCTGCCAAGGCACCGGCAGCACATGCTTCATTTCCCTGCATAAGTTTTGTTTTAACTTGGCTCATTTATTGAATCCTCCTCAGTGAAACAGCAAAATCCGGGCAATAGATTTCACAATTTCCGCACCCGGTACATTCTTCAGGGTTTTTAACCTCTGCTTTTAGATTCTCACTCATGGCGAGAACCCCTTTAGGACAATAATGAACACAGATACCGCAACCTTTACACCAATCTTTTTTTATCGTTACTTCCGCCTTTGGTGTAGCTTTGACGGCAGCCACCTGCTCCACCTCCTTCCCCCTGTCAGGACTCCTTACCACTAATAATATATATTAAACACCAAACTACGAAAAGTAACAAGAAACAACAAAATCTCCTAAGACAAAACAAATGAACTAATATTAAAAATTTATTTATAGAGAGTGATATAGATCACATTCAATATCTATAATAACTGTTATTATTAAATTAAACAAGAGCAAAATCTGGAAAGGAGAATAAAAATGAAAAGACTGATTATTAAAATCGATGAAGAAAAATGCAACGGCTGCGGCCTATGTGTTCCAGCCTGTGCAGAAGGAGCAATCCAGATCATTGACGGAAAAGCAAAACTGGTAGGAGAAAATCTCTGTGATGGCCTGGGGGCCTGTCTTGGTGACTGCCCGCAAGGTGCAATTACCCTAGAGGAGAGGGAAGCTGAGCCCTTTGATAAGAAAGCAGTAGCTGAACACCTGGATAAACTGAAGCAAAAGGATACGGAGCGCAATTTACCCTGTGGTTGCCCGGGATCTGCAGTGCAACAATTTAACATACTAGGAGAGACGGCTAAGGAGGGAATAGCGCAGAAAAAGAAGGCAGACTCTTCCTCCCGACTCCAGCAATGGCCTGTGCAGTTAAGCCTCGTTCCCTTGAAAGCACCTTTTTTTAAAGATAATAGAATTTTCATCTGTGCAGACTGTGTTCCATTTGCCTTCGCGGACTTTCACGAACAGTTTTTAAATCGTGGGGGACTCGTTGTTGGCTGTCCAAAACTTGACGATGCACAAAGCTATTTAACAAAACTAACAAAAATGATTAAAGAAAATACGATTAAAGAGATAAATATTGCCATTATGGAAGTACCCTGCTGCAGAAGTAT
>JAAZDR010000017.1 GCA_012512705.1 Bacillota bacterium | reverse complement strand
ATCCTATTAGGGGTTCCTCTCGAGACTAAAAATTGGTCAAAAACCTTAAAAATTAGGAAAAATTGACGCTTGATTCCCAATAACTTATAATTAGTAACAATAATGTCATATTTAAACTAATAGGTGAGTGGTAGAGATGGATATTGAAAAAATCAGGAAACTCTTAGAGGATGTCCGTGCTGGTGAAAAAGGGATTGAGGATGCTGTTTTAGAGCTTCGCCGCCTGCCTTATGATGATCTGGGTTTTGCAAAAGTGGATCACCATCGACGTTTACGCCGAGGGTTCCCCGAAGTAATTTATTGCCCGGGAAAAGCTTTAGAACATATTGTGGAAATTATGCGCAACCTCTCTGAAAAAGAATGTAATATCTTGGCGACTAGAGCAGAGCCCTACGTGTTTGAAGCCGTGAAGAAGGTATTGCCTGATGCAGAATACCATGCGCTGGCACGTTGTATTGTGATCAACCGCGATCGCCGCCGCCGCGGGCTCGGAAAAATTCTTATTATCACCGCTGGTACCGCTGATCTACCGGTTGCTGAAGAGGCAGCGCTAACAGCAGAGTTAATGGGCAGCAGTGTAGATAAGCTCTATGACGCCGGTGTGGCGGGTATTCACCGCCTGCTTGGGAACAGGGATATGCTTGATGAGGCTAATGTCATTGTTGTTGTTGCCGGTATGGAAGGAGCGCTTGCCAGCGTTGTCGGCGGTTTGGTAAGGGTGCCGGTGATTGCTGTTCCCACCAGCGTTGGCTACGGTGCGAATTTTCAGGGTTTAGCACCTTTATTGACGATGCTCAACAGCTGCGCTTCCGGTGTGGCGGTGGTGAATATTGATAACGGCTTTGGGGCAGGGTATATGGCCGCTTTGATCAATATGACCAAAGAAGAAGCGTTAAAATAGGTATTTATTCATTTAAGTAAGGAGGAGAAAATGAAAGCGGTATATTTCGATTGTTTCAGTGGGGCAAGTGGAGATATGCTTTTAGGTGCTCTTATTGATTGTGGTCTGGATGAACGACACTTTGTTTCTGAATTACAAAAGATGCCTCTTTCAGGGTGGCGGTTAAGAACAGAAAAAGTTAAACGTTATGGTTTAGCAGCCGTAGATTTACATATTGATATTGAGGAACAAAAAGTTGTTAGACATCTTCCGGATATTTTCAAATTGGTTGACGAAAGTGCCCTTGAGCCGGAGGTTAAAGAAAAAAGTGTCCGTGTTTTTGAAAATCTAGCCCGCGCAGAAGCAAAAGTCCATGGGGTGGAGATGGATAAAGTTCACTTTCATGAAGTAGGTGCCGTAGACTCAATTATTGATATCGTCGGTACAGTGCTGGCGTTGCACTTACTGAAAGTGGAAAAGATATATGCTTCGGCATTGCCTCTCGGGCACGGAAAAGTAAAAACAGAGCACGGTTTGATTCCAGTGCCTGTTCCGGCCACCTTGGCACTTTTACAGCAGCATGGAAAAGTTCCTGTTTACAGCGCTGGCATTGAAGGGGAGATGGTTACTCCTACTGGAGCAGCCTTATTAACGACGCTCGTTGAGGAGTTCGGCCAGATGCCGGCGATGGAACTGGAGGTTGTGGGCTGCGGCAGCGGAAAAAGAGATTATGGTTACCCTAACATTGTACGGGCGATTATTGGTGAGCTTGCGGAAAAAAAAAGTACCGCAGCGAAAGCCAGTGTTTGATTGAGGCCAATATTGACGATCTAAATCCGGAACTTTATGAACATGTATTTAGCGAACTTTTTAAAAACGGTGCACTTGATGTTTATCTTACTCCAATACAGATGAAGAAAAATCGTCCGGCGCTTAAACTCTCGATCCTTTCCTCACCGGAACGGGTTGATGTGCTGACAAGGATCATTTTTCAGGAAACGAGCACGATCGGAGTGCGTTGCCAACAGCTGGAAAAAAGGATGCTTTTCCGCCGCACAGAATGTATTCCTACCCCCTGGGGTAAGGTACGTATTAAAGTGGCCGAAGGAGCCGGCGGTATACTAAATGTTTCTCCAGAATACGAAGACTGTAAGGAGATTGCTTTGCGGGCAAAAAAACCCTTGAAAGAAGTCTATAAAGAGGTGGAATTCATCTGGCGCAGTTCACAAGATAAATAGATTATATTGCTGCAGCTACTTGGGAATGGATGGAGGGAGAGGTTTGGGCGGAATTTTAGCTCTTGCAGGGGCATTTTTATATGGCGCGAGTCATGTTTTTATCCGCCAAGGTTTGATCGATGCCCGCGTTGATAAAACAGTCGGTTTTTACT
>JAAZDR010000197.1 GCA_012512705.1 Bacillota bacterium | reverse complement strand
TTAATTTCTGATTTTTTTCACTGGAAAAGACTGATGTTTAATGTATCACAGATGGCGTTCTGTAGGCGGTCTCGCTGCTCCTTCGTCGGCGCTTCAGCATAGATGCGAAATAAGGGTTCGGTCCCGGAAGCGCGGATCAGGCACCAGCAGTCCCCTTCCAGAACAATCTTCATGCCATCAATTCTTTTGATTTCCCTTACTTTCAAACTGCCAAGCTTTTTAGGCTCCCACTCCCGGAGATTGACGATTACCCGCGCTTTTGTTTCCGGAGAGGTTGAAATATCAATTCTTCCGCTGTAAAGGGCGCCTACGCGTTGATAAATATTGGTAAGAAGGGAGGAAGGCTCTTGACCGGCAGCACAGAGCATCTCGATAAATAGTGCTGCGGCAAGAATCCCGTCTTTTTCCGGAACATGTCCCCGGATACTTAAACCTCCGCTTTCTTCGCCGCCGAGGAAAGCGTCTTTTAGACGCATCTGTTCCCCGATATACTTAAAGCCTACCGGCGTTTCCACGATCTCCACCCCATGGAACTGAGCGAGCCGGTCGAGCATATGGGTGGTGGCCACAGTGCGGGCCACAATTCCGTTCCAGCCGCGGCTGCGGACGAGGTGATCGAGAAAGAGGGTGAGTATTTTGTTCGCTCCCCAGTATTCCCCGGTGCTGTCAATTACACCCAACCGGTCTGCATCGCCGTCTAAAGCTACGCCAACAAGCGCACTGTTGCGGAGCACTTTCTCGCGCAAAGGCTGGAGGTATTGTTCCCCGGGATCAGGCAGACTACCGCCGAAAAGAGGGTCGCGATAATCACGGTTCGTCAGCACGCGGCAGCCAAGTGCGGTAAGGAAAGTTTCCAAATAACCGATCCCTGCCCCGTGCATTGGATCAACGACAACGGTCGGCGAGACTTTTTGAATTACCTTTGTATCGATTATTCGCGCCAAGTGCTGAAGGTAATCATCGCGCGGTTCAATATACTCAAGAAGGCCGCGTTTACGTGCCTCCGTACTATCCATTCTTAGGATCTCCGGACCGCTGTCTTTCATGCGGTCCAATATAGCTCGGATTTTATCTGTTACCTCCGGCATGGCCGGGGCCGCGTAATACGGGATGAATTTCAGTCCGTGATAATCTGCCGGATTGTGACTGGCAGTGAGCATTACCGCCCCTGCCGTACCCAGTTTCTGAACAGTATAAGCTACAACCGGAGTAGGTGTCGTCAGCGCACAGAGATAGACCTTGATCCCGTTGCCATTGAAAACAGCGGTTACTTCCTGGGCAAATTCAGGGGAGAGAAAGCGGTTGTCATAACCGACAACAATACCCTGCCTTCTTCTGCCGTCATGGACAATATAGCGTGCAATAGCTTGCGTAATTAAACGCACATTGGCGAAAGTAAACTCTTCAGCAATCACTGCCCGCCAACCGTCGGTACCAAACCTGATGCGTGCCAACCAAGCACCTCCTATAAATATTAACTCATTTTTAAATATTATGCCTTACCCCGCTTTTCTTTCCTAAAAACTACAGACGTTCGGCGACAAAATCCGCAAGGTCAGCAACACGGGTCGAATAACCCCACTCATTGTCGTACCAAGCAACAACCCTGGCCATATTACCACCGACAACCATTGTCGAAAGACCGTCAATAATGCAGGAGTGCGGGTCCTGCCGGTAATCTGCCGCCACAAGCGGTTGATCGCTAAAGCTGAGTATGCCCTCCAGCTCTTTAGCGGCAGTTTTAAAGGCAGCATTCACTGCTTCCACAGTAACCTCTGATTTAAGCTCTGCCACGAAATCAACAAGAGAAACTGTCGGGGTCGGCACACGCACGGCAAGGCCATCGATTTTCTCTTTTAGTTCTGGAATTACGACCCCTACCGTCTTTGCTGCCCCGGTAGAAGTAGGGATTATGGAAATTGCAGCTGCCCGGGCACGACGCAGGTCAGGATGAGGAAGATCCAGCAAGTGCTGATCATTTGTATATGAATGCGTAGTATTCATGAGGCCTTTTACAATGCCAAAATGTTCGTGCAAGACCTTAACTATGGGCGCCAGGGCATTGGTAGTGCAGGAAGCGTTAGAGATGATATGGTGCTTTTGGGGATCGTATTTATCTTCATTGACCCCGATAACAATAGAGAAATCGCCATCGTTTACTGGGGCGGTAACGATCACTTTTTTTGCCCCGGCTTTAAGGTGCCGGCTGGCCAGTTCCCGCTTGCGGAACTTACCAGTGGCCTCGATAACGATGTCGACACCGGCATCTTTCCAGGGTATATGCAGTGGATCTTTCTCCCTAAAGACCGCAATCTCCTTTCCCTCAACGATCATGTTCTCTCCCTGTAGGGCTGCCTCACCCGGAAATTTGCCATACAGAGAGTCATATTTGAAAAGATGGAGAAGAGTGGCGCTGTCCGCAAGATCGTTAATCGCTGCCACTTCAAAATTCGGACGTCTCAAGGCACAGCGCAAGGTATTGCGACCGATGCGTCCGAAACCGTTAATGCCTACTCTATACTTCATATCTATTCCTCCCCTGGAAATAAACAGTATTGACAAAAACAGACCATTTACTTTAGCTTTACCAAATTTAATCTTTTTACACGGCTCTTAACCCCGTTTTTCAGGAGTACCGTCAGCTAGTGTTTTTAACCACAAAGCCTCTGTTCCAGATAGCAGATTGAATAACAGTTTAAGTTTTGTAAAAATATTCTCTCCAGAATTAGTTAAATCCTGCCTCAGAGTTAAAATTATGCCCTAGCGGGACATAAAGGTTCCCACTAAGTAGATCAGGCAGGACATTTTATCCTCTTCTTGACATCTCAAGCTAACTGTAAGACAATAAGGGTACATTTGGTAATTCTGCCGATGGGAGGCAATAACAAATGGAGATAAAAGTTGCTGTAAGCGGTGCTTGTGGCAATATGGGACAAGAGGTCTGTAGAACCATCCTCGATGAGGAAGGGATGCAGCTAGTAGCTGCCATTGATCTGAAAAACAGCGGCGAAGATATCGGCGAGATCCTAGGAGGGGAAAAAATTGGTGTGCATATAACTAGCGATCTGGCAGTAGCTCTGCAGGAGAACACTGTTGATGTCCTTGTGGACTTTACGAGCCCGCTGAGCGTTTTTGCCAACATCAAGACTGCCCTTAAAAACAGGGTGCGCCTAGTTGTCGGCACTACCGGCCTAACAGAAGTAGAGTTGGAGCAAGCCTCGGAATGGGTAAAAGAATATGAAACAGCGGCAATCATCGCCCCTAATTTTACCCTAGGAGCAGTTTTAATGACTGAGTTTGCGGCAAAAGCAGCCCGTTTTTTCCCTGACGTTGAAATTATCGAGCTGCATCATGACCAGAAGATCGATGCCCCCTCGGGAACAGCGCTAAAAACAGCGGAGCGCATTAGCGAAAATCATTCCTGCAGCAAAGCAGGCAGCAAGGTGCAGGAGGTGGAAAAGTTAACTGGGGCGCGGGGAGGGAGAAAAAACGGAATCCGTATCCACAGCGTCCGCCTGCCAGGCCTGGTTGCCCACCAAGAAGTGATCTTTGGCGGGATCGGGCAGACCTTAACCATCAGGCACGATTCCTTAAGTCGTAAGTCATTCATGCCCGGCGTCATACTTGCCATTCGACGCGTAGTTGAGCTGGACAACACATTGGTCTACGGCCTAGAAAAACTTCTAGAGCTTTAAACTTCTCAATTTGAGGGCTAACAGACAGGCACTTCCCAGCAGCTGCGCGCATATATATGATCTATGCGCCAGTAAGGAGGTGTCTTTTTTGCGTCTGAAAAACATCCAGGTCGGTTTTGCCCTGCCTGTAAAGCATTTCAACTTAGAAACTATTTACGGCCAAATTGCTAAACTTGTAAAAAACGGGGCGCTCGTATACCCGCTGCTCTTTACCGAAGAGGGGGATGAGTTTACAGCAGAGTTTCGGAACGCCGTGCAAAGACTGAAAGAGCTTACTGGACAGGAACCTACGGCGATCAGTGACGAGGAGGCCGGCGAGTCGGATACGACCTTTGATCAGCTGGCGATCGCCCCCTGCCCCAAAAATATAATCACCCGCTTGGTGGAAGCCCGGGCAACACCCAAAACTAAGAATAAGACGCTCCTACACCTGCAGTCTGAACGCCCGATCATTCTCGCCCTGGTAGCAAACGGCGATTCGGAGTATCTCCTGGCGAATATCTCTCAGCTGATGCGGGCAAAAAGTATCTTCCTTGTCCCTCTAGGTCCGGTACACACAGACCAGAACAAACAGGTACTTGTTACACGCATGGATCTGATTTTTGAAACCTGTCTCAAAGCCCTAGAAGGTCAGCAATTACAACCTTTTTTCTGGGAACAGCACTGGCTGCCGCAGTAAGCGATGGATTAAATTCTGCGTTTTCTGCTTCGGTAAGTTAATCGCGGTGTATAATTTTTTGCAACAGCAAAAGAATATATTTGTATAACTGATCCTGGGAAAACGGGGGTTAGCTGATGAGCTTAAAAATAATAGCCTTAATAATTGCTGCCCTGGCTGGCGGCCTGATGGCCGTTCAGGGCTCTCTTAATACCGCCCTGGCCAAATTTGTCGGACTTTCCGGGGCAACTTTTATCGTCCATCTAATTGGGGTTGTGGCTATTGCTTTGTTTTTAATCATCGGGATCGGGGAAGCTAAATTAGGCAGCTATCTTCGAGCGCCCTGGTATGCATATCTTGGCGGCTTGTTCAGTGTATTAATCATCTACGCTGTGGCTTACAGTATACGGCATATCGGTGTCGCCAAGGCAACAACAGCAATTATTCTCGCCCAGGTATCAACAGCACTGCTTGTTGATCACTTTGGTTTTTTTGGTTTAAAAGAAATTTGTTTTACTTTGTACAAGGGGTTAGGGGTGCTTCTTTTGGCCGGCGGAGCGTACCTTATGCTTATGGATTAAGGAGGTTAACGGACATAAATAGGATTACTGTAAATCCATGGTCGTGGTCGGCCGACGCGGGGACGGTAGTAAACTTCCACTCGGAAGACTCCAGGTTTGAGCACTTTGAAAATTAAGGAGCTCTTATTAGTTGTATAGACAAGCTTTCCGTTTTTAATGATTCTTATCCGGGAACGCGGATTAGGACTGCTGATCTTAAGAGATAACGCCGAATCGTGATTAATCTCTTCTCCCATACCGACTTCCCGGTTACGGTTAAAAGCTGAAAAAACAAATCCTTGTGCAGGGGAAACGGCATTATTGGCGATAAAAGCGCTTCCCTTTTGCAAGGCCTTTAAAACCTGTGCTTGAGCCAAAGCGCTCTCTGCCTGCATTTTTTGTGAGAGAAGAATGTGTGTGTTAATTGTCCTAAAAAGATAAGGGTAAGGAAGGAAGATTCCGCGTAAAGGACCATACTGTAAAGGGAACGCATGGGCATCGGTGCCGCCGATAGCGCTGATCCTTCTTTTCTGTGTCCACTCGTCCCACTTCTGTAGCAGTTCTTCTGGTGCTCCGGAGCTCAAGGGGGCGCTGCGGTTAAAAAAATACCAATAGAACAGTTTAAGGCGTGAGCAGGCCTGCTCACGCCATTGCGAACAAAAATTCCAAAGCTCTATACCGTCAAATCCTTCAACCTGCCAATCAGTCCAAGGGAAAGATTGACCCTGCATAATTAAAGGAGATCCTTTTTCACAGGGGTGAGCAAGAAAGCCGATACCCCCCTGATTCTTGACTTGACTGATCGTTTGCTGCGGGTTGTCAGAGGTATCTTCGACAAGCTCTTTCAGGTTGAACGCAAGGTAATGATTTCTTTTCCTGTTCAGCTCCGCACCGATAATTACCAGTGTCTTTCCGTACCAGCCATCAAGCCCTTGCTCTTTACCTTCTAGGGTCTGATGGTCGGTGATACAGATAAAATCCATTCCCGCTTTTTCTGCCTCGTACGCAATCTCCGGAATCGAAGCAGAGCCGTCCGAAAACCTGCTATGGATATGCAAGCTGCCAATATATTCATACATCGGTTAATTCCCCAGCGCTCTCATGGTGTTAAATTGAGGCGACAATCTTCCTTGTGCTGATCAAGGTATGAGACAGCTGATCAATATGCTCAAGGGCCTTACCTGTACCTATAGCTACTGATTCAATCGGTTTTTCCGCCAAAAATACGGGCACTCCTGTCTCTTCTGCAATAAGCCTATCCAATCCATGAAGCAGGGAGCCGCCGCCGGTCATAATAATGCCCTTATCGATTATATCTCCGGCCAGCTCCGGCGGAGTCTTCTCCAGCACCTGCTTGATCGTCTGCACGATATTAAAGAGGTTCTCTTCTACAGCTTCCACAACCTCTTCCGTCTTAATCATTACTGAACGAGGCAGGCCCATAACCAGATCTCTCCCGCGGACCTCCATCTCCAAGGAGCGGCTGTTAGGGAGCGCAGCACCGATCTGAATCTTTAAGGCTTCTGCGGTTCTTTCGCCGATAAGAATATTGTACTCATTTTTAATAAAACGAATAATCGCTTCATCAAACTTATTACCACCAGCCCTGACGC
>JAAZDR010000196.1 GCA_012512705.1 Bacillota bacterium | reverse complement strand
GTCTGAGGGCATCCTGCCCAGGTTTTTTTGCCTTTGCCAACATTTCTTCTCTACTAGACAAGTTAGACACTCCTTTTATAATAGTTTAAGTTTATTCTATCCGATATCTTTTTGCTCCTTCTTCATAGAGGTCATTACCATAAGCATCGTTAATAACGGTAACAGGAAAATCTTCCACTTCGAGTCGGCGAATTGCCTCAGGGCCTAAATCTTCATAAGCGACAACTTCAGCCTTTTTAATTTTTTTGGCGATTAAGGCCGCAGCACCGCCTACAGCAGCAACATAGACAGCCTTATATTTCTGTAGCGCTTCCTTTACTTCTTTACTGCGTCCGCCTTTACCGATACATACCTTCAGCCCCTCCTTGAGGACAGCAGGGGTATAGGCATCCATACGGACACTTGTGGTCGGGCCTGCTGAACCGATCACCTTACCCGGTTTGGCCGGTGCAGGTCCTACGTAGTAAATAATCTGGCCCTTAAGATCTATAGGCAGCTTCTCCCCTTTTTCAATTAGTTCGACAAGCCTTTTATGGGCAGCATCGCGTCCAGTATAAATAACGCCGCTGATTAACATGTTATCTCCAGCACGCAGTTCCATAATCTGCTCATCAGTAAGCGGAGCAGAAATCCTTTTCTCAGCCATGCTAATCCTCCTTTCAGAAACAATTATTTAGTTAAATTATTCTTTCTACATGCCGGCAAGCATGGCAGTTAATATTTACTGCTGTAGGGATACCGGTGATGTGACAGCCCATTACCTCTATATGGACCGCAAGGGCAGTCACACGACCACCAAATCCCTGGGGACCAATACCTAATTTGTTTATTTTCTCAAGGATCTCTCTTTCCATCTCTGCATAGCGGGGATTTTCGTGCGGTTTGCCTAACGGACGGGTTAGTGCTTTCTTGGCCAAGTAGGCGCAAGTTTCAAAGTTACCCCCTATTCCAACACCCACAACAATCGGAGGACAGGGATTGGCACCGCTTTTACGGCAGTGTTCAACAACAAAGTTTACAACCCCCTCATAGCCGTCCGACGGTTTAAGCATTTTCAGAGCACTCATATTCTCGCTTCCGCCACCTTTCGGTGCAAAGGTGAGCTTTATTTTATCCCCAGGAACAATTTCAACATGGATAATCGCCGGTATGTTATCACCGGTATTCTTGCGCTCTAAGGGATCGGCAACCATTGATTTGCGCAGATATCCTTCCGTATATCCCCTGCGTACTCCCTCGTTAATCGCTTCGTTCAGATCTCCACCGACCACATGGACATCTTGACCGAGTTCAATAAAAAAAACTGCAGTCCCTGTATCCTGGCACATGGGGACTTCTTCTCTGCGGGCAATCTCAGCATTGGTAATCAGTTGTGCAAATACTTCTTTTCCCACGGGAGATTCCTCTCTAGCAGCCGCTTCTCTGAAAGCCTGAAGCACATCGTCACCCAAGAAATAGTTTGCCTCTTTACACATCTGGGCAACCTGTTCAGTAATCTCCCGGACGTGAATCTCACGCATACTTTCCCCTCCTTATTAAGCAACCAAGCAAGCGAGCTCTTAATGTTCTTACAATTTCTAAGGTTACTACTTAATCAAAGCTTTTGTGACATTAGTATTCGTATAAAAAAAGCAAAATCCTTCTCCTTTACGCTATTTTGTATAAAAACTATTATGATTCTAAGATCTTAAAGGTAGAACACTCACCTCTTTTCGCATGTATTGTGAGAACACATTTAGAATATTGAAAAGAAAAAGAGTAATACATTTTAAAGAAAAGCATACCACATTTTATCCATTTCGGCAATATTAGATTTACTAAAGAGCCAAAAAAAACTGCAGTCAGATGCAGTTTTTTCTTTAATATATATATGCAATCTAAGGATTAGTTTCATTTTTTGTAACACGAGAACAGCTTATAATTAAAAGTTTATGACCGGTCTAAAAGAGCCAGCAGCTCTGACTCAGTAAGTATGCTAACCTCGAGTTTGTGCGCTTCTTCCAATTTCTTACCCGGATTTTGACCGACAACAAGATAATCAGTACGCCTGCTCACACTACCTGTGACGCGGCCACCTTTTTCTTCAATAATTTTTTTTGCTTCCTGTCGGCTAAATTGTTCCAGGGTTCCGGTAAGCACAAATGTCTTTCCAATCAAAGGTTGAGAGCTCTTCTGTCTGCGCTCTTGTTTTAAATTAACCCCGGCTTTTTTAAGTTTTTTGAGAACTTGCCTTGAACCATCCAAGCGAAAAAAGGAAACAATGCTTGCCGCTATTTTGGGGCCGATTTCCTCTACAGCGGTTAGGCTTTTTTGATTAGCAGAAATTAATTTTTCCAGGCTGCCAAAGTGCTCTGCCAGGAGGCGGGCTGCTTTTTCGCCCACAAAACGTATGCCTAGGCCGTATAACAAGCGATGAAGGGGGTTACTTTTACTCTTTTCTATAGCCTGCAGCAAATTAGTCGCTGATTTGGTAGCTATACGCTCTAGTTTTAGAAGGGGATCAAGTTCCAGAAAATAGAGATCAGCGACATCGCTGACCAGACCGGCTTTAAAGAGCTGTTCCGCTACCGCCGGCCCCAACCCTTCAATGTCCATTGCCTTACGGGAGGCAAAATGAACAATACGCTCTACAGCTTGGGCCGGGCAACGAGGATTCAAACAGCGCCAGGCTGCTTCCCCTGGTAGGCGGCGCACAGCTGCATTACAGGCCGGACAGGAGGTAGGCATCTCAAATTTAATTTCATTGCCTTGGCGTTCATCCTTAAGCACGCGCACAACCTCGGGAATAATGTCACCAGCCTTGTGAATCACTACCTTGTCGCCGATTAAAACATCTTTTTCCTTTAAAAAATCCTCGTTATGCAAACTAACCCGTTTGATAATCGAACCGGCTAAACGCACGGGCCTTAGATGGGCAACAGGGGTCAATGCACCTGTCCGGCCGACATTCACCTCAACCTTCTGCACTTCAGTAACCGCTTCTTCCGCCGGAAACTTAAAGGCAATCGCCCAGCGAGGGCTACGGCCGGTAACACCCAATCTTTGCTGTCCGGAAAAGCTATTGACCTTCACCACCAGACCATCGATCTCATAATCAAGGTCAAAGCGTTTCCCTTCAAGCCAACTGCGGCAATACTCCCAAACCTCATTAATTCCGCAGCAGAGGCGATAATGGGGATTGACTTTGAAATTAAGCTCCTTTAGGAGTGTTAACGCCTCAAGGTGAGTATTTACCTCTTCAAGCGAGTTTGCACCAAGGGCATAAATAAAAATACTTAAGGGTCTTGCTGCAGCAACGGCCGGATCAAGTTGGCGTACAGATCCTGCTGCAGCATTACGTGGGTTGGCAAAGGGGGGAAGCGACTTTTTCTCGCGCTCCTCGTTAAGCCTGATAAACGCCTGCCGTGGCATATAGACCTCTCCCCTGACCTCAATTGTCAGGGGTTTTGAAAGGCGCAAAGGGACAGCCGGGATTGTTTTCAGGTTCTGAGTTATATCTTCTCCTTGGTAACCGTCTCCCCGGGTTGCGCCTCTGACAAAGACACCATTCTCGTACTGTAGAGAGACAGCGAGGCCGTCAATCTTTAACTCCGCTACGTAATCGATACTTTCCTGATTAAGACCCCAGCGAACCCGCCGGTCAAAGTCAAACAGTTCGTCTTTGGTAAAAGCATTATCCAGACCGAGCATCGGTATTTTATGGATAGCGGTGTCGAAAGAAGCGAGCGGTTTTCCGCCTACACGCTGGGTAGGCGAGTCAGCAGTTTTCAATTCCGGATATTTTTCTTCAATAGCAATCAGTTCACGCAGGAGTTTATCAAACTCGCTATCAGTAATCAACGGATCATCTAAAACATGGTAGTGGTAATTATGTTTCTCAATTTGTTCCCTAAGTATTTGTGCCCGCTTTCTGATCTGCTCTCGCTCAGACATAGTTTGCCCTCCTATATAGGCAGTTTAAGCCTTCTGTAATGAAGCGTACTGAGCTAAAAGTTCTTTCGTTCCCTGGGAGAAACGAATCTGTAGTATCAGGTCATCTTTACATGGACGGAGGCCGATGATCTCCCCTTTACCGAAACGCCGGTGTAAAACCATATCCCCGACCTGCCAGCGGCACTTTTTCAATGAACCGTTGAGGTGGTCATCAGTTTGAGTATTATAATCAAAATGATTGATTTTCTCCAGATGTTCCTCCGGCAGTTCTTGTATAAAACGTGATGGCAGGCGAGCTGTTGTTTCGCCGAATAGTGTCCGCTGATAAGCATAGCTGAAATAAAGTTTCCGCTCCGCCCTGGTAATCCCTACATAACAGAGGCGCCGCTCTTCTGCGAGCTCCTCCTCCGAATCGAAACAGCGGCTGTGCGGGAACGTCCCTTCTTCTATACCGACCATAAAAACAGTAGGAAATTCCAACCCCTTGGCACTATGCAGGGTTAATAAATAAACCTGGCTCTGTCCTTCAGACCCAGTGTCGGCATCGGTCATTAGTGCGGTCTGCTGTAGAAATGATTCCAGGTCGTCATCGCCGCCTCTCTGCAGGTAATCCGCAACCAGGGAAAGGAATTCATTTAAGTTTTCCAAGCGGTTAAGCGCTTCTTTTGTCCCCTCTGCCTCTAAATAATTCCAGTAGCCAGTCTCCTTGAGCACAGTTTTGACCAGTTCTGTTAACGGTAAGTATTCCCTCAGCGCTTGTAGATTAGCAATTATCCTCTGGAACTCCTGCAGCAGTTTGCGCTGACGCGGCGAAAAAATAGTACCTTCAGACTCGATCCTTGAGAGGGCAGCGAACAGAGAAAGGGAGCGTTCAGCGGCAAACGCTTCAAGATTATTTAGCGTTTGTCTTCCAATCCCCCGACGTGGCTGGTTGACAATGCGGCGAAAGCTCAGGTTATCATCTGGGTTGACCAGGAGACGCAGGTACGCCAGCAGATCCTTAATCTCCTGGCGTTCATAGAAACGCAAACCGCCATAAATGCTGTAGGGTATGTTTCTCTGGATAAAGAGATCTTCAAAAACCCTAGACTGCGCATTAGTGCGGTAGAGAACAGCGTAAGGGCCTCCAGAAGGGCCATTCTCCTCAATAACACGCGCGACGAAACCTGCCTCGTCGTACTGATCAGCAGCAGCATATACCGTAATCTTTTCTCCGGTATCATTACGTGTCCAGAGCCTCTTATCCTTACGCCCAGGGATCTTCTTCACAATCTGGAAAGCAGTATCGAGGATACGCGCTGTTGAGCGATAATTTTCCTCAAGTTTGATTGTTTTCGCTTCAGGGTAATCC
>JAAZDR010000016.1 GCA_012512705.1 Bacillota bacterium | reverse complement strand
TCAGCGCTGCCACCGATCTCTCCCACCATGACGATTGCTTTTGTTTCTGGATCTTTTTCCAGCTCTTTGAGAACATCGATAAAGTTTAGTCCAACCACCCGATCGCCACCAAGGCCAACAACAGTGGAAGTTCCATAACCGGCCTCGGTCAAGTTGCCAACAATTTCATAGCTGAGGGTGCCGCTGCGGGCAACAACACCGATCCCGCCCGGTTTAAAGAATTGGTTGGGCATAATGCCGATCTTACATTTCCCTGAAGAAACAAGGCCAAAGGTGTTCGGGCCAACAACGATAGTTCCACGGCTCTTGGCAAAATTCATAATTTCCATCGCATCGTGAACAGGGATATGCTCTGGCACCATAACGAGTACCTTTACTCCAGCATCAATTGCTTCAAAAGCTCCGTCTTTAGCAAAAGGAGCAGGAACAAAAAGCACTGAAGCATCGACCTCTTGATTCTCCATCGCCTCAGCAACGGAATTATAAACTGGGACACCCTCAACATTCTGTCCGCCTTTACCGGGAGAAACACCGGCAACAATCTTTGTTCCATAGGCGAGCATCTGTCGGGTATGGAAAGTGCCCTGATTACCAGTTATACCTTGGACAAGCACTTTGGTATTTTCATCAATAAAAATTGCCATTCTAACCTTCCTTTCCTCACTTCAATTTGTTTAATTAAATAATTGTTTCGCCTACAAGCACCTGGTTAGATTAAGAACGTGACAGTTCCACAGCCTTTTGTGCTGCTTCAGCCATGGTTGTAAAGGCATTAACCCCTACACTTTCTAGGATCTGACGTCCCTGGTCTTCATTAGTGCCCACGAGGCGGAAAGAAACCGGAACGTTGATTCCGCGTGATTTCTTTACTGTAGCGAAAGCATTAGCTACATCGTCACAGCGGGTAATACCACCAAAAATATTAATCAAGATTGCTTTCGGGTTAGTCCCTAAAAGGAGTTCCAAAGCCTTTGCCGTGGCTTCAACTCCAGCTCCGCCCCCGGCATCAAGGAAGTTAGCCGGTTCGCCGCCATAATGCTGCAGCATGTCGAGTGTAGCCATTGTAATCCCCGCACCATTAGCCATAACAGCGATATCGCCGCCCAGTTCCACATAGGCAAGACCCAGCTCCTGGGCCTTCTTTTCCAGTTCGGTTTTCTCTTCCACTACTACTGGCAGGTCTTTATGGCAATAAAGAGCATCATCATCAATGGTTACCTTAGCGTCAGCAGCAAGCAATTTGTCTCCACTGATTACTAGAGGGTTAATCTCAGTGAGTTCAGCATCCATCTCCCGGAACAATTTATAGAGGTTGGTAAGTATGCTTACGAATTGCTTGGTCAAGTTTCTATCGAGGCCAAGTCGATAAGTGATTTCCCTGGCCAGGTAAGGCTGAACTCCAATACTAATATCAATTTGACGGCGCACCATCAGTTCGTCAGGCACCTCTTCGATATCCATACCACCTTCTGCAGAGGCAAGCACTATAGGACACCGTGCAGCGCCATCTACGGTTATCGCTAAATAGAGCTCTTTATCGATCTGCAATTTGCTTTCCACAAGTAATTTTTCAACCTTATAATCCCCGATCTCCATCCCTAGAAGACGTTTTGCTTCTGTTTCAGCTTCTTGCGGGTTGTCGGTAAAGCTAATTCCACCAGCCTTACCGCGCTTACCGGTTAAAACTTGCGATTTAATTACAGATGAGCCGATTTCCTTTACAGCTTCTGCCACTTCTGCTGGTGCAGAACAAACTTTTCCCTGGGGAACAGGAATCCCATAGCGGGAAAATAACTCTTTCCCCATGTACTCATAGAGCTTCATAGTATAGTACTCCTCCTTTAATATATTTATGTTATTAATTATTTATTATTTAGAGACCAGGAAAGACTCCTGATATCTATTAATAACAAAACGAAGCGCTTTAATTAAAGACTGGCTTTGTATTTCTTCAGCTTGTTATAGAGCGTGGCGAGAGAAATGTTTAAGGCCTGAGCCGCTTTTTTCTTGCCTTCTAATGTTTCACCAAAGCGTGAAAGTGCAGTTTTCAGCATCATCTGTTCCATTTTATCGAGAGGTATAACTTCTGTAAAGGGCTGTGAACTAATTGTGCTAAATTTCCCAATATAGGGTGAAAGATGACGCTCTTCAATCACTGTTCCGTCAACAAGGGCCATCGCCCGCTCAATAACCCTTTCTAGTTCGCGAATATTACCAGGCCATTCATAACCGCATAAAATCTGCAGCGCTGCTGGAGAAACCTCTTTTACATTCTTACCTAGTTTGCGATTTAATACCGGGATTAAATTCTCTATAATCAGCGATATATCCTCGATACGCTTCCGCAAAGGAGGGATATTTATCTCAAAAATACTAAGGTGTAAGTAAAGTTCCTCCTTAAAAACACCCTTACGTATCAGTTCTTTAAGGTTAAAATTGGTGGAAGCGATAATACGCACATCTGCTGCTGTCGGCTGCTCGGCTCCAGCCCGTTCAAATTCTTTTTCTTTAATCAGCCGCAGGAGCTTGTCCTGGAAATAAGCGGGGATTTCCCTCAATCCATCGATAAACAGGGTGCCCCCATTTGCCATCTCCACTTTTCCCAGCCGCGGCTTTGCCGCACCAGCAAAGGCGCCCTTTTCATAGCCAAAAAAATCGGTCTCCAGCATGGCATCCGGAATAAACGCCAGATCTGCTTTAATAAAAGGCTTACCGCGGCGGCTGCTATTC
>JAAZDR010000195.1 GCA_012512705.1 Bacillota bacterium | reverse complement strand
CTTTGTGATTTAATAAGGCTTAAATACCGGATTTTGAGGACGTAAATCGAGGTAACCCTGCTGTTCTCGACCGGCTACATGCGGTAATATCTGGACGAGCGTTTCCAATTTTTCTATTAAGTTGTCAGCACTGCCAATACATACTTTTAAACCTCCGGCTGTAAATAAAACCGCATTTAAAGGTTCGCTCAGGTTTAATTCAGAGAGCGTAAGTTCAGGAAAATCCGGAATAGCATTAAAAAAATGCTGTAGGAAAGCTAGTTGTTCTTCATTACCCGCTTTGCCACCTATGTGCAGATTCCCCAAATCGATACCGGTAACAACAAGAAGACCTTCAATAAAACTTTCGGTAGTACCTAAAAGCAATCCTTCAGGGGAGAGTTCCAGATATGAACTCTGGTATGGGATAAGTGCAACCGGCTCCTTTTCTTTAATTACAATCTCTAGTTTGCCTGGAAAATGACGCTTCACCTCTACTGAATCTACTCTCACTAGAGCTTGCAAATTATCCTTAATTTCAGCAAGGCTATTTTCCCATATATTACTCCCTACCTTAATTCCAGAAACCTGCATGAGTTCTTCATAGCTTAGTTTTTCGTTGCCTGTAATTTGCACCTGACGTACAGTAAAAAAAGGAGAACGTAGAAAAGCCATAAACATTAGTGAAGAAACAAAAAAGATAAGGAGAACCAAAAAATGTCTACGTAAATTTTTATTTTTCCGTCGCAATACTAAAACTTTTTGCTGGCCGTATGTGTCTTTATTATATAACGGTCTAACTTTAGCCATATTTCTTAAATTATGCAAATGCACTGGACCTCCTCTCTCCGCCATACAACACCAAGTTCTCTTATGCGTCCAGTATTTTAATTTCCAGCTCCAAATCGATCCCAAATTTCTCTTTAACCTTTTCCCTAACAGCAGAGATTAAGGCAAAAATATCGCTAGCTCTAGCCTTACCGAGGTTAACAATAAAGTTTGCATGAATCTCTGAAATCTGAGCATCTCCTATCCGTAACCCTTTTAGCCCAGCTTCTTCGATAAGATGTCCGGCAGAACACTGCGGAGGGTTACGAAAAACACTACCGGCATTCGGTAGCCGCGGCTGCTTCTTTTTTCTCACTTGCTGTAATAATTCAATTTTCTGCCTAATGACATATGGCTCGCCGGGAGAAAGCTTTAATGAAACTTCCGTTATCAACCCTTCAATCTTCTGGATACTGCAGTAGCGATAACCGAAACTAAGTTCAGTGGCTGCTATTTTTGATTCGCCTTCTTTACTAACCATCACTACCTCTTCTAGGAGTTCACCTATTTCTTTACCATGTGCACCAGCATTCATATATGCAGCGCCACCGACCGTTCCCGGGATGCCACAGGCAAACTCCAAACCTGCAAGTCCTTTCTCTGCCACCTTGGTTACCAATGGGGGCAAGGGTGTCCCTGCCCCAACGACAGCAAGTTCCCCAATGCACCTTAGATAGCAAAAACTATGACTTAATTTGAGGACAATACCTTTAAAACCTTCATCTCTAGCGAGCAAATTAGAGCCGTTGCCAATGACGAAATAGGGCAGTTTGTGCTGATAGTCGAAGCGAAGCACATTTTGAATATCCAAACGATCAATAGGTTCAACAAAAATTGCAGCAGGCCCGCCAACCTTTAAGGTAGTATGGCGACTCAATGGTTCATTTACCCTAACCTGCGATTTTAGTATTGCTTGAAGCTTTTCAACGTGATGCATGCCCGCTAGCCTGTCCTTCTTCTATTTCTTGTTTGAGACAACGGTAAAACTGTTCAATAGCGTCCCGTTTCCCCAGCCTCCGGGAACGTTCAGCCATAAGCTGTCGTGCCTTATGGTCCCTTATAACAAATTCAATATTATTTCCTAAGGAGATCGTATTAAGCTTGTCCTCCGGTAATAAAATTGCTGCCCCGTGATCAGACAAAAGTTTGGCATTGATCGTCTGATGCTCACCGGTGACATTCGGGGAGGGAATAAAGATTGCCGGAAGTCCACGGGCAGTAATCTCTGCTAAGGTAGTTGCTCCGGAACGGCTAATGATCAGATCTGCTGCTGCCAATGCCGCCGGCATATTTTTCAGGTACGGCAAGAGTTTAATATTTTTCCGCTTGACACTTTCCATTCTGGATATTCTTCTGTCAACCTCATTATAGTAACGGCTGCCGGTAATATAAACTATCTGTATCTCTGTTGGAAGCCTAGATTTTTCCAGATAGTCATTAACAGTTTCGTTTAAACGTGCTGCCCCGCGGCTGCCTCCGACAATAAGAATCGTCTTTTTCCGGTGGTCAAGTCCGAGGGCAGCTGCCCCTTCTTCCCGGTTATAGTGCAACACTTCCGAGGCACGTGGATTGCCGGTAAATGTAATCCGGACTCGGGCCGGGAAATAACGCCTGGATTCATTAAAAGATATACAAACCCGGTTAACAACAGGAGATAGCAAACGATTTGTTATCCCCGGGGGCACATTTTGTTCGTGAATCAAAGTTCTCTTTCCTAGCAGGCGGGCAGCCAATACCGCTGGAGCTGATACGTATCCGCCTGTACCAATAACGATATGCGGATTAAACGCTTTGATAATCCTAAACGCCTCTACCAGACTACGACCTAAATACCAGGCTACCACCGCCAGTTCTAGAGACAAACGTCTCGTTAAACCACGAACCTTAATAGTACGCAGCTGGAACCCCTCCTCAGGAACCAACTGGTTTTCCATACCCCGCTCAGTACCAATAAACAATATCTTTACCTCTGGCTCAACCCGACAAAGGTAGCGCGCAACGGCGAGTGCGGGATAAATATGTCCTCCTGTTCCGCCGCAAGCGAAGATAACCCTCAAAATCATTTCACCTACTTTTCTTAGAAGAGCCTTAATAACGTGATATATTCAGTATAACCCCTACTGCACATAAAGTAAAAAATACAGAGCTTCCACCAGCACTGATCAGAGGGAGATTAATCCCCGTCACCGGTATCGAACCTGTGACCACCCCAATATTAACAAGAACCTGCAAACCGATCATCATTGTTAAGCCG
>JAAZDR010000194.1 GCA_012512705.1 Bacillota bacterium | reverse complement strand
TTCATCTTCCGCATCAGGGTAGTGCGGTGTATGCCCATTGCCCGGGCACAGTCTTCTATACTATTATAGCGGGAGAGATAGTCGCTGATATATTTCTTTTCAAACATGGCTACCGCTTCATACAATTTATTCGTCTCTAAAGTATGAATTGTCTCCTGTATACAGATGTTGCCTAATCCCGTACCGCTCAATTCTTTTTCAACATCCAGCTTTCCGATTTCATTAGCCGGATAGAGCACCACCAGCCGCTCTAACAGGTTTTTCAGCTCTCGCACATTGCCCGGCCAGGTATGGCTTTCTAAAACCTTTACCGCCGCGGGGGTAAGGTATTTTCTTGTGTTGAAACGCCTGTTTAAATCTTCTAAGTAAAAACTACAAAGAGCGGGGATATCCTCTTTACGATCCCGCAAAGGAGGTACAAAGATATTAAAAACATTCAGGCGGTAGTAAAGGTCTTTCCGCATTTTCCCTTCGGCCATCATCTGTTCCAGGTTACGGTTGGTGGCGCAAATAACTCTCACATCTACCCGTTCCACCTGGTTTCCGCCAACCGGGATGATCTCCTTGTTTTCTAAAAACCGTAATAATTTTGCCTGCAACGCCAGGGGAAGTTCACCGATTTCATCTAAGAAAAGGATTCCTCCTGCCGCCTTCTTAATGAAACCCTGGCTGCCGCGCGGATTTGCCCCGGTGAAAGCGCCGCCGACATAACCAAACAACTCCGCCTCCAGCAAATTCTCAGGTATGGCCGCAGTATTGACTGGAATAAAAGGCCCTTCCTTTTGCGGGCTGAAATCATGGATGCTACGGGCAATAAGCTCCTTCCCTGTTCCGGATTCCCCGGTAATCACCACGTTGGATTTTATCCCGGCAATATAAGCTATTTTCTCTATGATTTCCTGCATGGGCGGGCTATTAATAACCATACCTCCGACAAGTGTATAGCTGGGAGCCTTTAAAAGACAAAAACGCTCGTTCCGCTGCGTTTTTAGTGCTTTAACCAGAGTAACCACTAAAATTATTTTACCTTCCTGGTTAAAAACAGGATTTCCGGTAACAAGCAGTTTTTTATTACGGGTGTAATGATGCTGAATGATGGTTAATGGGCGGTGTGTCTTAAGAACTTTTAGGGTCACTGAGGGTTCAAAATAGAGCTTTTCAAGCTCTCTGATGTTGCGCCCATAGACATATTCCTGGGCAAGACCGGTTAACTTCTCGTAATTACGATTGACCCCCAAGGTATATGCCTCGCCATCTGAAAAGTAGAAGGAGTGTTCATCACCACATTCTGTTGCCAAAGAATTCTCACGGACTTGTTCTAGATTGCCAATGGAAACATGGTCAGGAGTAGTATCCTTTCCTTCTCTGCAAAAGGCATGTAAAGATGACAATTCCGGCATAGAACCCACCCCGATGATATTGTATATATTTTAAGAAATCTTGTCAATGCATGAAATAGCCAACCAGCACCACGACCCGGGGGTGTGGCGCTGGCTGGGGGAAATTCTTAGCCAGAAGCGGGTTGCGAACTAACGTGTTTTCGTCTTCAGGCTTTCATACTTATTCAGTTTTTCATTTGTTTCCGGCTCATACAGCTAAACCGTTCACGAGGTTAAACGGCGCTGCTGCACACGCATGTTTCCTCCTGTTTCCAGGTGACATTTTTATTCGTAATAAGCGGGAGCTTTTTTATACTGTGTCCATGCTGCCGGGTCATGGCCCGTGACAATCTTTACGCCCCTCTCGGCTCTCAAAAATCTCATGGTTTGGATAGATTGTATACACAGAGAGGGACTCCAACCGAGCCCGGGCAGCACATCCTCATCGATGTTTTCAGTGGTATAGCAGGCGTCTCCGGTGAGGAGCATCGGGCCTTCTTTCTCCAGGTTGACGAGTACTGATTGGTGTCCGGGAGTGTGCCCCGGGGTAAAGTATATTACTATTTTCCCATCTCCGAATAAATCGAATTTATTGTCCCGCCAGCCTTCCAGGATAAACCAATCCACATCTTTATCGAAGTCGGCGCGGATGTAGGCGCCTTTCATAAAAAAGTCAGGAACATAGGCATAGTAAAGTTCTTCTCTTTGGACGATATACTTGGCATTCGGGAATTGGCCAACGCCCCCGGCATGATCAAGATGCAGGTGCGATAGGATAACATACTTGATATCTTCAGGTTTGATGCCTAGTTCTTTAAGCTGGTTAATCACCCACTGATCTTCGCTCATAACCGGATCATATGCGGCAAGTATGTCGCCCCAGTGTTTTTTCTTATCAATGGCTACTTCCAAAGCATTGCCCGTATCATACAAAACATAGCCTTTAGGATGGTCGATCAGAAAGAATGGTACTGGTACATCAAAGGGCTCAAGCAGACCGCGGCCGGATGTAAAATATTGCTTCTGGCTTTTTAAAACACCACACTCAAAAAAGTACAGTTTCATTATATTATCCTCCTTTAACCCAATCTGGTATTTTTTCAGTTTTTAAAAGGCGTTCCCCAATAAGGAACAGGGGGCGGTTCTTGTCTTTTTGCCGTTTTTTTAAAACCCCTGCTGTCTGATTAATGTTAAAGCGCCAGATTTCTGCTGCGCAACACCTCCTTGGTCAGTTCCGCCCTGAAATCGGGATGGGCGATAGCGATCAGGGCGCGCGCCCGTTCGCGCACTGTTTTGCCGCGCAGATCGGCCACCCCGTATTCAGTGACCACGTAGTGGACATCGCTGCGCGATGTGGTCACGCAGGAGCCCTCGTCCAGCCGGCTGACAATACGGGAAATTTTGCCTCCCGATGCGGTTGCCGGCATGGCGATGATGGCTTTGCCACCGCGGGAACGCGCTGACCCACGCACAAAGTCTACCTGGCCGCCGACCCCGCTGTACTGCTTGTAACCGATGGTATCGGCGTTGACCTGGCCGGTGACATCTACCTGCAGAGCGGAGTTGATGGAAACCATTTTGTCGTTGCGGCTAATGATGAAGGGATCGTTTGTATAATCGACGGTGTGCATCTCCACTACCGGGTTGTTATCCACAAAATCATAGAGCTTGCGCGTGCCCATTAAAAAGTTGCAAATCATTCGATGGGGATGAAGGGTTTTGGCGCGGTTGGTAATCACCCCGGCTTCATAGAGCTCTACCACTCCGTCGGAAAACATTTCTGTGTGAATGCCCAGGTCTTTTTTCTCTTTCAAAAAGAGGAGTACCGCGTCGGGAATAGCGCCGATACCCAACTGCAGCGTAGAACCGTCTTCCACAAGAGAGGCCACGTTCCGGCCGATCGCCTCTTCGACTTCGCCGATTTCTGGTCTGGGCAGCTCAATGATCTGATCACCTGTCTCTACAATATGGCTTATTTCGCTAACGTGGATAAAAGAATCACCCAGTGTCCTGGGCATGTTGGGGTTCACCGCGGCGATCACCACCCTGGCACAGGCGGCCGCTACTTTCGTATAATCGACCGAAATACCGAGACTGCAGAAACCGTATTTATCCGGTGTCGAAGTCTGGATCAGAGCCACGTCAACGGGAAGAAAACCTTCCCGGAAAAGGCGCGGTATTTCGGAAAAGAAACAGGGTGTAAAGTCAGCCCGGCCGCTGTTTATCGCTTCCCTGGTCGTTCCTCCGGCAAACAGTGAATTGTGGACAAAATGGCCTTTCATCTCTTCATAGCAGTACTTCGCTTTACCCATGGCTACCATGTGGACGATCTCTACGTTTTGCAGCGACGGTCCTCTCTTCACCAGCGCTTCACTCAGCGTCGGCGATTCGCCGCAGGCATGCGCAATAACCACCCGGTTTCCCGGCTGGATCTGTTTTACCGCTTCATCTGCACTCGTCAGTTTCCTTTTATACATATCTTGCCAGTTCAATTCATTCCCTCCCACAATATGTTCTCTACCGCTGTACGGTAAATTCTTTGTTTTTTTACTCTTCTTCCTCGATCCCGGCCAAAACTCTGGCCAGTTTTTTCTTGTGCTCCATGTCAGCCTGCCGCGCAATCATAATCCGCTGGGCTTGCGGCGAGCCGGCTCCATGCATCGATTCAGTCCGGTAGCCTACTGCAGCTGCGCCCAGCGTAATGTTTTCAATTAGACGCATGATGCGCATGCGGTTTTCTGTGGGAATAGACGATACTCCTTTGAGATACTTTGCGACAAGTTTGCCGATTTCCGGATGCCTTAAATCCTGCTCGGAGGGCATGGTAACCATCAATCCACCGGTGATATCCTCGGCTAAACGGGCGATTTCATAGGGGAAACGGGTCACATTCTGTTTGCAGACATTGGCCAGCAACAGGTCGATCAGGTAGGTGCCCGATGCGGTGGGGCAGCCCTGGGAGGAGCAGGCGATTCCACAGGCGTAAAGGGTTTCATTTAAATGAACCATCTCGATCAGTTTATCCCTGATGTGTGATGCCTTCGCGGCACCGTTGTATTCGGCGGCCATCGCTGCAGCTCCGATGAGCACGTCTCCCACGCCCACCTTGCAGCCTCCGTAACTCTGGCGATGGTATCCGGCAAAACGTTCGACCAGCATTCCGGCGTACTGGTACTCTCCGCACATAAATACCCGGTCCCAGGGAACGAAGACATCTTGAAAAATTACCAAAGCCTCGTGGCCGCCGTAGCGGCAGTTGCCCACATCGATCGTTCCTCCCTCCATCTTGCGAGTATCGCAAGACTGGCGCCCGTAAATGTAGAGAATGCCCTCGGCATCGGCGGGCAAGGCGAATGATACCGCGTAATCCCGATCTTCCTCGCCCATGGCCATAGTGGGCATAACCAGGATTTCATGGGAGTTGATCGCTCCGGTCTGATGGCACTTGGCGCCGCGGACCACGATACCATCCGCATTTTTCTCCACTACCCGCATAAAAAGATCCGGGTCTGCCTGTTGAAAGGGCCTTAATCCCCTGTCTCCCTTGGGAT
>JAAZDR010000193.1 GCA_012512705.1 Bacillota bacterium | reverse complement strand
GGCAAATCAGTTATTGGTATTACCTCTGACGTTGCAGAATGTTTTAATCGGTATTCTTGGCCCGGAAACGTCCGCGAGTTGCGAAATTATATTGAACGGGCATTAAATCTGATTACAAATGAAAAAATACAAGCTTTTGAATAACGACGACGCGGAGAAAGAGAAAAAAAGGCTCGTTAAAGCCTTGAAAATTAATAAAACCAAGAAAGAAGCCGCAAAAGCCCTCGGCATTAGCGCATCAACTTTGTGGAGAAAAATTAAAAAATATAAAATCGAAGTTTAAAGTAAAGTATCGGCAAAAATTTTTAGCGAATTTATTGCTACAATAATAATTAATAATTTATCCAAATACTCCTATTGTATTAGTAAACAATAGGAGTATTTGGTTTTAAAAAATTATCTCCTCCTCACCTTATTCGTGAGCTGCCCGACACCTTCAATCTCGATTGTAATCGTATCCCCGTCACTAAGTGGACCGACACCGGACGGTGTTCCAGTTATAATAACGTCCCCGGGCAGGAGAGTCATACAAGCAGTAATATACTCAATTAAATATGGAGCATCGAAAATCATGTCTTCTGTATTTGATTCCTGAACGATTTTCCCGTTTAGATACCCTCTTATTTCCAGCTTGTTTGGATCCTCGATTTCTGTTTCAATCACCGGCCCAAGGGGGGCAAAGGTATCAAAGCCTTTAGAATACGTCCATTGTTCGTCAGGGGACTGTAAGTCCCGTGCAGTAACGTCGTTGCTGCAGGTATAACCGAGAACATAGTCGAGTGCCTGCTCCCGGCTGACGGAATAAGCTGGACGGCCGATTACCACACCGAGCTCTGCCTCGTAGTCAACACGCCTGCTCTGTGGCGGCAGTAAAATTTCTTTACCAGGACCGAGCACGGAAGTGGAAGGTTTCATAAAGATAACCGGTGTCTCTGGCAGAGAAAGGTTCATTTCTTCGGCATGCTTCTTATAATTCAGTCCGATACAGATTACCTTTGATGGAGTGCAGGGAGCAAGGAGCTTTACCTCCTCCAAAGAAAAACTACGCCCTGTTGTTTGCGGTGGCTGTTCAATGAAGGAAGCGAATTTTCCCTCTACCTCTTTAATGCTCCCCCCTTCCATTAAACCATAGCTTGCCTTGTTCCCTGCTAAGAAGCGAACTATTTTCATTAATTCCACCCTTTCACAAAGTAGTACCATATGTTTCAATAGCTTATTCTAACACAAAGTTGAGCAAAACAAAAACGGAAATCCGCTAACGCTTATTTTTTGAAGCATCAGCGGATTCAAAACTTTAAACATAAAGTTATCGTAAGCTAAGGGCTAGAAAAATTTTTAGTTTCTTAGTGATTGGGATATCTTCAAAAGCTCCTCGATTATAGTGGTACCCAAAACCGTATACAAAAAATCTTCTTCTTCCCAGGCTAAAACACTGCTTTCTTCATTAAAGCGGAGGAGAAGGGCATCGATTCCCGCCCCAAGTTCCCGCTGCTCAGGGATGCCCTCACATTCTTGCAGCTTTTCCAAGAGAAGATCGCCAGCGGTGCCTGGTGTCTCAATGCGCCCGATTATCAACTTTTTGCCGTAGGCATCGCTAAAAAGAAGATATGCTTCGTCCTTACTTTCATCTCTTACGTAGCCGTCTAAAAAAACACCCTCAAGGATAAAGCCATCCGGGAGATAACGGGGATGTGGAAGATCAAAATCAATCAACCGCTGCGCCTCATCTAGAGGAAAAAGCTTATAATCCGCCGTCTCAATCCAGGGAAGCAGGGAGAAGACGGCGAGAGCGTCAGCATCAATACTGGCAATCTCACCCTCAAGAATACCTGTGTCTGTCCTTCTTCCTTCATCCATATCGTGGAACTCGGCAAGAATACTATCTTCTGCAGGCAAACTTTCTGCCTCCTCCTTGCTTTCGCTCATTACCCCTGGAAGCCACAGGGCTGAATCAGCGTTAGCGGAACCAGATTCCTCAGCTACGCGGCCAGAGCTAAACTGTTGGCCGTTTGGTCCGCGGGGCAGAAGGGAATAGAGTCCGAACACTAAGAAAAAAGCAGCAGCAACTAAGACAAACTTTGCCCATTGCCTATTGCGCCAACTAGCTATAAACTTTGCCTTCTCTTTCTCTCGCAGCTTTTCCGCGTCAGCTGTTTCACCCTGAAGTTCCGCGGCAATCTTTGCCCACACCCTCTCCGGAGGGGGAGGTGTTATCTTATCTATCTCCGCAGATATGGCTTCTTTAATAAGCTCGTCAATTTCACGGGAATTCATTTCCTCATGCTGCATAAATTCATTCCCGTTATTACCTCCATCATTGCGGTTCATGATAGACATCACTCATCCCCTCCTTTTCCAAAAGCTGTTTTTTAAGCCGCCCTTTTATTTTTCCTTTATCTAGATGACGATTAAAGTCGTCTTTTGGTTCCCAAAGGGCTGCAATTTTTTTCTTCGCCCGGTGCAAACGTGATTTTACAGTGCCAGTGCTGACTTGGAGGTTTTCAGCTATCTCCTCCATAGAAAGATCGTAGTAGTAGCGTAAAATAATTACCTGCCGCTGCTCAGCCGGCAGCTTCTCCAGGAGCGCCCGCACCGCCTCCTGCTTCTCGCGCCGCAGAACCAGCTCTTCCGTACTGCTGGCCTGGTCCGCGTTCTCTTCGCCCATACTCAAGTGCTGGAAATCTGCAGTAGGACTGAAACGGTTTTCTCGTGCCAAATAATCGCGAGCGAGGTTGGAAACAATTGAGGCGATCCAGGCGCCGAATTTTTCCGGTTTTTTCATGGTATGAAGGCTCTTAAAAGCCTTGATAAACGCCTCCTGCGTCAGATCCTCTGCAGCGTTCCTGTCCCTAGTTATATAAAAGGCGGTAGCGAATACCCTGCGGTAAAACTCTTTAAATAAGAGATGTTTGGCTTGCAAATCATTTTCCCTTACAAGTTTTAAAAGCGTTTCTTTATCCACACTCTACCGCCCCCTTTCAAGCTTATATACTACATTCACATTAAGATAACCTGCCTTTGTTAAACCGACTATAACATTAAAAACGCTGTCTTGTTTTCCAATAATTATAAACTTAGCCAAAAATTTTGGGGGCAGAACATCTTAAATAAATCCAATTAAATTTATTTTAGAAGGAGAAAAAGAAACGTTTGTCTAAATTATATATAGATAAATAAGATGTATGTAAGACAGGGCTGTTTTTAGAGTATTTAACCCAAAAAAAGGAGGTATTTTCTTATGCGGCTAATGCATACCGCACTACCGGAATTTATCTTAAAGATAAAACAAACGGTAATGAACTTTTCACCAGCAAAAAGTGTAATTATACGCGGACTAGAAAGCTTAAAGAGCGGCAAATTTCAAACGCTGCGCACCGGAAGAATCCAGGTCGCTGTTGCAGATCTAGCTTCGCAAAAAGATATAGATAAGCTGGAGCTGGTGATTGTCCCCCGCGTACCGGAAACAATGCACTCAATAATTATTAAAGGCTACGATGCCAGCGGGAAGCCGGTGAAAGCAATTGTGGAAAGCATTAATATTATTCACCCGACAGAAGATATAGAACTTGAAGGCTTCAAAGAAGTTGAAGACCGTCGACCCCCACTGGGTGATCACTAAAGAAACTATTTTTGGAGGAGGGAATAGCGAATGGCGAAATTAAAATTCAGATTAATGCCAAAAGGAACAGGAGTAAAGACGGGCTTGCCTATACATTTAGCCCTTGTAGACATAAAAGATGTTGAAAAAGCCGGACTCGATGCCAAGGCAGCAGCAGAAAAAATTGCTGCCGAGGTAAAAGAACCGATAGCGATCAATTTTTTTAACCTCGACGCCGTAACAACAAGCAGTGACGGTTTGCTCGTAAGAGGTGCACCCAAAGCCTTTGCTGCGGGCGATTACGGTAAGATCCACCCGGAATTCGGTTTTCTCTACTGTAAGCCTCGTAAAGTTACGGAAGAGATGCTTGACTTTGAACCACACCTGCGCCAAATTTTTGATAAATGCCCTGAGAAAGAGCTGATGTGCGGCCCTGATGAAGCAGAAAAACTGATTCCCCTGCACAACGCCGTTATGACCGGGCGTGCCGTGAATAACAACTCGGGGACGGAAGTAATGAACTCAGTGACAATGGAAGAGATGCTCATACCGATTATGGGCCAGCTGGAGCTGATCCAGGGACGGGAGGTGCTCTTAGGTCTGTGCGGCGGAGTTGTTTCTGCGGCACTCGCCCATGTGGTAACCGAGAATTTTAGCCGCTCCCAACCGCGTCTGCGCTGCAATCCCGGGGACACTATTCACCGTTCGGGCGAGCACGCGCCGAAATTGAAAGCGCATTTGCCGATTATGGTTGCTCCGAAAAAAGTTCTGGCTGCATATATTATTGAAGCACTGGAGGCGGGGATGGTTCCGGCGCGTGAAATTTCCAGTGCCCCTGCTGTTCTCCTTGTGGCACATGCCTTAGGGTATACTATTATCTGGGATAATATCACTGTAGAAGCAAAGAAAGAACTGAAAGCAATTAATGTTGACCCTGATGTCCTGCGCAATACACCTTCTCCTAAGCTGACCAAGGAGCAGGTTATTGAAAAAGCGGATGAAATTATTCCGGGAATCGAACAGGCCCGTCTTGTCAAGGCAGATGAAATTAGCAAAGTGATAACCATTGAAGTTTAAACTGCACATATTTTCGAATCTGTCAGGAATATTATAGATATGGATGAAAAAGTAATTGTTTACAGTGACAAGTCGATGCTCAAGATTACCGGTATTAAGGTCAAGGGTCTGCGTCCCCCGGAACTGGAGGCAAAATTACAGGAGGTTTTTAAACGCCCAGTCCGCTTAATCGGCGTTACCGGTGACAAAGTAGAGATGGATGTCTACGGGCTCGATGGCGAAGCTCTACTTCAGAAAGCTGATGGAGTAGTAAAAGCAATCTCTTTTGTAGAAGGGATCACTGCCAGCAACGTCGTAGAAATTGCCAGTTCCGAGCGCTCTATAGAAGTAGATATTGAGCAGGCCCGCCGGCGGGCCCAGGAGCCAGTTGTCTGCGGACGGGAGAGGTGGCTAAAACCGGAGCAGGGGGAGTAGAAGAATATGCTTAAACGTGTCAAGATCCTGCCCACTGGCAGCGAAATCGCCGACGGAACCGTAGTAGATACGAATAGCCCGGGGATCATCGAGCTTGTGATCAAAGAATTTCCCTGCTGTGAGGTGCTGCGCCTGCCGCCGGTAGTTGATGAAAGAGAAAGTCTTAAAGCCGCTTTAAAGGCGGCTTTAAGTGATCAGCCCGATCTTTTGTTTACAATCGGAGGCACCGGCGGCGGCAGAAAATACGTTCCCGGCCTTGCCCCCGACTTTACTGCAGCCACGCTTGCCGAACTTTTTGCTGGAAAGATGGAAGAGATCGATATCTACGGTTACAACGGCCATCTATGGACAAAGATTGTGGCCGCCAGCCGCGGAGCAACCCTCATCGTGGGACTGCCAGGACCATATACAGAGGCGCTTGCCGGTGCAGAAGCTGCACTTAAAGCTGCTGCTGCGGGTGGGGATTACAAGGAAATTGCTCTCCGCGTTGCTGAAGCAGTAAAAAAACAATACCCCCAATTTTAATTCCATTTATTTTTCTCGGGAGTTCTGATTAATGATCTGGAAAAATAAGCGACAGCTATATGCCTTTGCCTGCGGCTGGATAACGAAAGCAGGTTATCCGCTGGCGGTAATAGGGATCACTAAAAACAGGGATCTGGCACGGAGCTCTGTGCTTGAAAAGCTTATCTCCATGCTCGATCCCTTAAAATTCTCTGCTGCTGCCCTATCCGATCCCCGCCAGCTCGACTATGAACTGGCCTGCAGCTTAGCGTCAGCTCTTCCACGCGGGATTATCGCTGCCGGAGCAACAGTTACCGTCACCGGCGCCGCGGGGCCAAGTGGAGGAATCATCGGAGGCGCGTCAGGTATTCCTGCTTCGGCAAACGGTGAGCCAGAAGAACTTCCGGAAGGGCTAGGTCTCGCCGCTGCCCCGGGAGGGCCGGGGCTAATCATCCACGGCAAGCCTGAAGATGCCGTGCTTATACTCAGTGCCCTGCCAAGGGGCACCGGTGGCAGCAGTGTCCTCTTCACGGCAGCAGAGATGGCGCAGGCAATGCAAATCCCTTTTCTGATCGGGTTAACTGACGGCACCGGCACTCCGAAGCCAGGGGCAATTTTGATTATGAAAGGTAGAGATACAAAGACAGTTTTTGGAGAGTTACAGCAGCAGTTAATTATACGCCTTTTATAGTTCAAAAATACTTCTTGAACAACGCCTGCAG
>JAAZDR010000192.1 GCA_012512705.1 Bacillota bacterium | reverse complement strand
GGATGGCCCTGCGGGAACGAAACCTTGTTAAAGAATTATGGGGTTATGATCAACGGCCAGAAGTTTTAATAAAAGCGCTTGCCAAGGGTGCTATCGATCGTGCAACTCCGAAATTGGAGGAAGCTGTAATGGATGCGGATCTTGTGATCTTAGCTGCTCCGGTTCGGCAGTCAGTGGCTCTTCTGGCTGAGATCGCCCCATTGTTAAAAGAAGAGGCGACTGTTACTGATGTTTGTAGCACCAAAAAGATTATTGTCATGGAGGCTTTTAGGGTAGGTATTGCTCGTTCTTTCATCGGGGGGCACCCGATGGCTGGTTCGGAGAGGGCTGGGGTGACAGCCGCTAGTTCGATTCTTTTAGAGAACGCTATTTATATTCTTACACCTGTAAAAGAAACAGATCAGGGAAAACTGGCTTGTTTTAAGCAGTTGATTTATGGTATCGGTGCCCAGCCTCTAATTCTATCATCGGCAGAGCATGACTTGCTCACAGCTCAGGTCAGTCATCTTCCGCATTTGGCTGCTGTTGCTTTAGTGGAAGCGGTACGTAAAAGTAGCGGTAACGGGGAGAAAGCCCTGACCCTAGCAGCAGGAGGGTTTCGTGATACAACTCGTGTAGCAATGAGCAACCCTGAAATCTGGGCGGATATCTGTCTGACAAACAAGGAGGCGATCCTGAAGGTCTTACCTTTTTTTTATAGAGAATTGGAGCGTTTGCAAAGATTGATTTGCTCCGGCAAAGAAGGAGAATTGAAAACGGTATTCGCTGAAGCCAGGTCTTTTAGAGAACGTGTACCATACAGGGGAAAAGGGATTTTGCCGCCTTTGTATGAATTAATATTATTAGTGCCTGATTCTCCGGGAGTAATTGGGAAGGTTGCTACCTTGCTCGGAGAGGCAGGTGTCAATATTGCAGAGATCGAAATTTTAAGAGTGCGAGAACAAGAGGGTGGCATGCGTCTTGCTTTCCGTGATGAGGAAGAACGACTGGCTGCTTTTGAAATATTAAAGAAATATGAATATAAAGTATATCGAAAATGATTGAGACAGCATATATTATTAATATACGGTTCAATCGCTATAAAGGAGGGATCTCATGGAGCTGGTTACCGGAAGGTGCGGCAAGGTATGTGGAGAGATTGTAGTGCCAGGCGATAAGTCTATCTCACATCGCGCTTTATTTTGTGGTGCCCTTGCTGAAGGAGAAACCGATGTAACCGGGTACTTACCGTCCGAGGATTGTTTTTCCACACTTCAGTGCCTGCAGAAGTTAGGGGTGGAGATAGGCTACTCTTCAGGAACAGATCATTTGCATATAAAAGGGGTAGGTTTACACGGGTTTCAGCCGAGTAAAGAGCTGTTAGATGCGGGCAATTCCGGGACAACGGCTCGTTTATTAATGGGGATTCTTGCCGGACAACCTTTTTCAGTAACGATTGATGGCGATGCATCTTTAAGGCAGCGTCCAATGAGGCGGGTAATTAAGCCTTTGAGCCTCATGGGGGCTGATTTTGCTGCTGCTAAAAATAATAACAAACCTGACATGTTACCGCTTACGATAAAAGGCGGAAATTTAAAAGCTATTAATTATAAGTTACCCGTTGCCAGCGCCCAGGTAAAGTCCGCTCTTTTGTTTGCTGCCCTTTATGCTGACGGTGTTTCCACAGTGGAAGAACCTGCTTATTCCCGGGACCATACAGAAAAGATGCTTTCTTTTCTCGGTGTAAATATAAGGCATCGAAATAGAAGAATTTATATCCAGGGGAAACAAAAAATGTTTGGCCGTCAGCTTGTAGTACCTGGCGATTTTTCTTCAGCAGCTTTCTTTTTAGTTGCGGCTGCTCTTTTGCCAGGGTCGGAACTGCTGATCAAAGAAGTGGGTGTCAACCCTACACGAACGGGCTTATTAGATGTATTGCAGGAGATGGGGGCAGAGCTTGTTATTGAAAATCGTCGTATTATTGGCGGAGAACCTGTAGCTGATCTTTTTATCAAGGGCAGTAAACCTTTGCAAGGGGTCTCCATTGGCAAAGAGATCATTCCACGGCTTATAGATGAAATTCCAGTTCTTTCTGTTGCTGCCGCTTGTGCAGCCACAGAAACCGTAATTAACGACGCCCAAGAACTGCGTGTGAAGGAAACCGACCGTTTACATACGATCACTCAGGAGCTAAGGAAAATGGGCGCTGAAATTATGGAGAAGCCGGATGGCCTAATTATTAAAGGAAGAAGTAGGTTAAAAGGGGCTGTTTGCGATAGCCATGGAGATCACCGCATAGCAATGTCTCTAGCGATCGCTGGCGCTGTCGCAGAAGGTGAAACATTGATTCGCAATGCCGAATGCATAAACATTTCTTTCCCGGGTTTTGTCCCTCTTTATAGGAATTTGTTTCATTAAAAATTATCATAAAATATTGTTAAGTCAGGAATAAATTTTTAAATAAAATAAAGGAATTTAGGCGAAGAAGGAAGAATATAAAGCGGAAAAGGAGGTGGGGGTGATGGATAAGAGAAACATATTGACTTTGGCAGCTATTCTGATTATTATTCTCAGCGTTGTCTTTTTTATAGATTTCCCGAACGTTTTGCCTGAATTTGAAGAGCAAATTGCAGGAGAAGCTCCTGAGATAATAAAGGATACTGGAGAAGGGGTTCGCAGTGAGCTTGTTAATGCGGAGACAACAGAAGTTGCCTCTGCTTCTGGGCCGAGAGAGCTTGAAGGTTTATATATTCGTAATCATCTCAAAGGTGCTGATGCCCTAGAACTCATTGAACGGACGATCGGTCCTGATTTTCCTCTCAACGAAGCAGAAGTCGTCTCTTACGGGGGCAACGGTTATGAGGTCGTTGTCTGGCATGCTAGTATTGTTAACGAGGGAAAAAACAGGGAACTGGTGGAAACTATCAATAAACGTCTTGTGGAGAGCGAAAAGTTTAGCAATTACATGTCTTTGGAAGTAGACGGTGAGCAGGTGTACGGCATCGAAACTG
>JAAZDR010000191.1 GCA_012512705.1 Bacillota bacterium | reverse complement strand
GCGTTCGCTGATTAACTATTGTCTGCACTATCGTAAAGATTATGGTAAAATTGATATTGTTTACGGAGCGCGTACATCGAAAGACTTAGTACAGCGCGTAGAGATTTTTGAGAACTGGCCTAAGGCTCATGATACAACGGTTTATCTGACAATCGATGTCGGGGAAAAAGGCTGGGACGGTCATGTTGGTTTTGTCCCCCAGTATGTGGAGGAGATAGGCTTTAGTGCAGAGAATAGAGTCGCTATCACCTGTGGCCCGCCAATCATGATCAAGTTTGTCCTCCAGAGTTTGGAACGTCTAGGTTTCAGGCCGGAACAGGTTATTACCACCCTAGAGATGCGTATGAAGTGCGGTATCGGCAAGTGTGGGCGTTGCAATATCGGTGAAAAATATGTTTGTAAAGACGGTCCAGTCTTTTCTTTTGCCGAGCTTAACGAATTGCCGCCGGAATACTAACGTATTTCATTGTCAAGAGATGAAGGTAAAAAAAGTTGGAACTTTGCCGGGTGAAGACTTGTTATCACTTATTACCCGGCTGGTTCTCCTTTAATCTGACTGCGACAATATTAATTGAATGGAGGTACGTTAGTGCTCTATATCCCCAATGACTCGCTTAACCCCTATTATAATCTGGCGTTTGAGGAATTTGTATTAAAAGAACTAGACCCAGAAGAAGATTATGTGTTGTTGTGGCGTAATGCACCGGCGGTTATCATCGGAAAATTCCAGAATACGATTGAAGAGATAAATCAGGAGTTTGTTAAGGAGAACGGGATCAAAGTGGTACGGCGCATGTCTGGGGGAGGGGCTGTTTACCACGACCTTGGAAATTTAAATTATACTTTTATTGTTAGGAGAATTCCTGATAACTTTTTGGATTTTAAGCAGTTTACGGCTTCTGTATTGAAAACGCTTAAAATGTTGGGAGTTGCAGCTGAGTTTAACAGCCGTAATGACTTAACGATTGAGGGAAAGAAATTTTCAGGAAATGCGCAGTATGTAACAAAAAACAGGCTGCTTCACCACGGGACGCTATTATTTGATTCGAAGCTCGATAATATTCAGAAGGCTTTAAACGTAAGCAGAGATAAGATAGAGTCGAAAGGGATAAAATCCGTTCGCAGTAGGGTTACTAATATATCCGAACATCTTAAGCAAAAGCTTACTATAGAAGATTTCAAGCAGCTGCTTTTAAAAAACATTTTTAATGGACGCGAAATAAAGAAATATGAACTAAGTGCTGAAGAAAAAAATAAAGTCAGCAAACTTGCAAGGGGAAAATATGAAACTTGGGATTGGAATTACGGGCAATCACCTGAGTATAATCTTAAGAAAGCGAGATGGTTTGCGTCGGGGAGAATCGAAGTTAGGTTGAATATTAAAGACGGGATAATCAATGAATGTAAGATATATGGCGATTATTTTGCTAAACGTGATCCAACAGAAATTGAAAATCTATTAAAAGGGTATAAATACCAAGAAGAGGTAATCAGCACCCTATTAGCAGATGTTGATCTGGAGAGCTATTTTGGCGATATAACACTAGAAGAAATTTTGCAGTTATTTCTAGGATAATAGAGGGGTAGTAAGGTCGAGTTTAGCTTTTATAATTTTATTGAAAGTTTGCTTATCAAACGGGTCAATACTCGTTAATGCTAGCCTCTCTTTGGGAAGGCCAATTTCTTTTAGGATTTCCTGCACATGACGTATGCGCTTTTCCGTCCACATAAGAGTATCAAAGTTGGGACAGGCAAGCGCATTGTTTTCGGCACATGTGACAATCAGGACACTATCAGCACCGTATTCAAAAGCACGCAGCAGATCAAGGGAACCAATCTGAGAAATACAGGACCACTTAATAATCTCTACCTCTTGTGGTTTATTGTCGAAAAGTTCCGGGTTGTAGAAACCCATGGCAAAGGGAGCATAGGCGCAAGTAAAAATTAATAGCCTTGGCCCTCCTTCGCTTTTAGAGGCAATCTTTTTTAGGGCTGCAGAGATATTACGCTGTGCAGTTTCTACCTCTTTACTCTGGAAGGTAATAGCACATGCGGGGCAGAGCGTCAGGCAAAGACCGCAGGCTTGGCAGAGGTCGTGGCGAAGCTCGACGAGCCCTTTTTCGTTGATTTGCGGTACATCATAAGGGCAGGTGCGCACACAGGTCAAACAATGGATGCATTCTTCCGGACTTTGCACAGCTCCTGCTCCACAGCGCAGGCAGCGTCGGCTTTCCTGTAAGGCCTGCAGTAGTGTATAACTAAACTCTACCGGCCCAAAGCTGTCTACGCGCTGTTCAGGTTTTATAACGGGGACTTCAACCCGGGCGATCGGTTTTATCTTTTCAATAACAGTTTCTGGAATCCTCGGCAGGGGGTTCTCTTCAGTACCAAATAAAATCTCTTTTCCTTGGAGGTAGCTGTCTATAGCTCTGGCTGCTTTTTGGCCGCTGGCTATCGCCTTCACTGCAGTTTGTGGTCCTTCGACAATTTCGCCACAGGCAAATACCCCTTCTATAGTGGTAAGCATGCTACGTTCATCAACGCGAATTCGCCCTCTGTGATCAAGGGGGATGTTGCTTTTTTGCAGTGGTGTTTTCTCTTCACATTGGCCGATGGCAAAGATCACGACATCGCCTTCAATATAATTAAGCTTTTTTTCGTCGAAAAGAGGCTTAAAACACCCTTGCGCATCAAAAACAGCAAGGCATTTTTTTGTTTCTAGACCTAAAATTTTATTCTCTGCACAAATAATTGCCTTTGGCCCTTCGGAGCAGAATAATTCCACCCCTTCTTCCACTGCCGCTTCAATTTCCCAGGGAAAGGCGGGCATTTTCTCACGTGATTCTAGACAGCAAAGTTTTACTGACTTTGCACCACAGCGTTTTGCAGAACGGGCGACATCTATTGCAACATTTCCCCCGCCGATAACAATCACTTTTTCGCCATGAAAGCGAAAGCTGTTATATTTAACGTTATGCAGAAAAGGCAAGGCGAGGAGGACTTTTTTATGATTTGCCCCTGGGATATCGAGTTTTTTGCTTTGGGGCAGACCAAGGGAGAGTAACACGCTGCTGTAACCGCTGTCAAGCAATTTTTGCGGTGTAAAATCTTTGCCCATCTCTTGTCCAAATTCTAATTTTACCCCTTCTTTCTCTAGGGCGGCGATATCACGATCAAGCGCTTCGTGGGGAAGGCGGTAAAGGGGAATATAGTTGCGTAAAGCCCCGCCTGCTAGTTTCCCGCGTTCAAAGACAGTGACGCCATAACCCCTACGCACTAGATATTGGGCAGCAGCCAGCCCGGCTGGCCCAGCGCCGATGACAGCCACCTTTTTCGCTTTAGTTTGTTGCGGGTTTATAGCAATATCGCCATGTTCTTCGGCAAAACGTTTGAGCGCTTTTATGGAGAGCGAACCATCCAAATCGCTGCGCCGACATTCATCCTGGCAGTAGTGGGCACAAATGTAGCCGCAGCTCGCTGGCAGTGGATTTGTTTTTCTGATAACCTCCAAGGCCTTATTAAATTCACCGCGAGCAATAAGGTTAATATATTCGCGAATATCTTGGTGTATGGGGCAGGATGTCTGGCAAGGAGGAAGGGCTTGTATTTCCATAATGATAACCACCTCTGTTATATAAATTCTCCTCCAGATACAGATTAGCCTTCTTGTAAAAATATTGTTTAAAAAATTTATTACAAAAAAGTAAGGGTTAAATCCAAACTGGATAATAGAGGCAGGAAAAGGTTTTTTAAAAGTTTAATATAGTAGTAAGAAGATATTTAAACTGATTATCGTAAGTGGGAGGTTTTCGATTTTGACGTTAACGATACAGCACCTAATAGGCATTGTGTTCACGCTATTTTTAATTATTGGAGTAAGCATCTATGCTGGCCGGCAGGTAAAATCCTCGGAAGATTTTGCTGTGAGTGGGCGTCGGGCGGGGAGTATAATGGTTGCAGGAACAATTATCGGTACACTTGTCGGCAGTGCCTCCACGATTGGAACAGCCCAGCTTGCGTACATGTATGGGATGTCCGCCTGGTGGTTTACGCTTGGTGGCGGAATAGGCTGTATTTTTCTAGCTCTTCTTGCCGGCCCGCTAAGGGAGAGAGAGCTTGAAACTGTGCCGCAGTATCTCTCTCATTATTACGGAGAACGCGCGGAATTCTACGCAGCGATCTTTGTTTCCATCGGCGTTTTTTTTAATATCGTTCCCCAGGTAACCTCTGCCGTAGCCCTTCTCGTTTCCGTATTTCCTGTGGGAATACCTATTGCTGCAGCTATTGCTGTTTTTTTAATGATCGCTTATGTATTTTTCGGTGGGGCTTGGGGCACGAGTATAATGGGTGTAATGAAGATCATTTTGATGTATATTACGCTCACTTTTGCCGGCTTTGTTGCTTTAAAGCTATCCGGCGGTTTTTCGGGCTTAACAGCGCAATTTTCGGCCTATCCGTGGTTTAGCTTATTTGGACGTGGTCTTAACGACGACCTGGCGGCAGCCTTTTCAATGGTTTTAGGGGTCTTATCGAGCCAGATCTACTATCAGGCTATTTTCTGCGGGCGAAACACCAGGGCGGCACGAAACGGCGCACTTTTGAGTGCTTTTCTAATTCCACTGATTGGCCCGGTGGGGATTTTCATCGGTCTTTTCATGCGTGTTAATTATCCGGATATACAGCCGGCTTTGGCATTCCCCATGTTTGTAATGCATCATTTGCACCCCTTGTTAGCAGGCGTAGTGCTTGTTACTCTTCTTTTAGCGATCCTAGGGACAGGAGCGGGGTTAACATTGAGTGTCAGCACGCTGATCTCCCGTGACATCTATCAGAAAATTAGACCGCAGGCTAAAGACACTACAGTCTTAGCTGTATTTCGTTTATTAATCGTTATCGTTCTTTTTCTGGCTTTAGTATTAATTCTTTTCATGGGAATAGATATTGTTATCCTTGAGTGGAGCTACCTCTCTCTTGGTTTACGTGGAGCAGCGATTTTTATACCATTAATTTTTGCGATCATATTGGGGGAGCGTGTACCTCGGAAGGCAGGTCTTTTTAGTATAATTGTTGCCCCTTCAGTTATCCTTTTGGGGGTATTCTTGCTTCCCTGGAATTTTAATCCGCTTTACCCGGGGCTGCTTTTCGGCTTGGCGGTT
>JAAZDR010000190.1 GCA_012512705.1 Bacillota bacterium | reverse complement strand
ACAATCTAACTGTCTTTTATTATATCAGGCTCACTTAGATTTTCGAAAATTTTGTCTTAAATCATGGGTACATTATAGGGTGTGTCAATTTAAATCGCTATTTACCTGCACAGCACACATTGATGCCATTTTCTCCGCATTGTACGCTCCATACCAGCCTGCCTACAGTAATTTTTACACTAACCTCTGTAAAATTTATAGATACTCTACATGTATTTTAAGGATCTCCAGTCGGGTATCATTCTCCACATAGTTTAAAATCTTTTGCAAAACTGTTTCTAAGTAATGTTTTTCGTTGCCAACTAATGCTAAGGCTAATTCGCCTCGCTGGCGAATCTCCTGATAGCCAACTTCAGCAATAGAAATATTGAAGCGTCTTTTTAGCCTTTCGATCAAACTAAGCAAAATACGACGCTTGTCCTTTAGAGAATCAGCCTCCCCGATGAAGAGCTCAAGACGACAAAGTCCGACAATCATGGATAGCCCCCTAAAATCTTCCGCTTGTTTAAGTACAAATAAAATACAAACACATAATATAGCTTCTCTATTGGGAGAATATAATTTGAGGTGATCTCATTGTCAAAAGAAGATAAAACGAACATGATTGGTTATGCGGCAATTAAATATAGTGCTGTGCTCCTAGCTTTAATAATTATCCTTTACTTTGTCGCGCGGCACCTGTTCCCCTTCTTGCGCTCATTATTTTAAAAAGGGGCCATTGGCCCCTTTCTCCTACGAAACTTTTAGAAGTGCTTTTACTGCTTTCCTCTCTAAAACAGCCTTTACTGCATCTTCAAATTTTTCAAGCGGAAACTCATGGGTAATAATCCCTTCCGTGCTTACTTTCCCATAATCAAGCAGTTTCAAAGCTTGATTAAAGTCGCACCAGTCATTGAGGATGCTAGTAAAGATACGAGCTTCACGGCGAACCATGGCTTGCAAATCAAAATTACTTCTCTCGTGCGGAAGTCCGGCAAAGACCACCCCACCACCTTTTCGAACGGTGGCGAAAACATCATCCACAATATCAGGAGCACCGGAGGCCTCAACTACAACGTCAGCCATTAATCCATCCGTATACTCCGCAACCTTCTCCCTGAGATTTTCTTTTTTAACATTGATCGTATGCGCAGCGCCGAGCTTTTTAGCTAGCTCTAAACGTGAATCCCTAGTGCCCACAACGATAGCCTTTCCTGCACCGGATGCTAGAGCCACTTGCATAGCATACTGTCCGATAGCCCCAGGACCATAAACTAAAACTGTATCTCCACCGTTGATTCCAACCTGTCTTATTGCACGACAGACAACTGCAACCGGCTCTACTGAAGCACCAACCTGGAAGCTCATCCCTTCGGGCAGAATATGAACAAGTTTTGCAGGAACAGCTACATAAGAAGCAAATGCGCCATTATAATCTAAGCCCAGTCGCTTAGTCTCATCGCATAAAGGAGAAAGACCGGTCTGGCAATAAAAACACAAACCACAGGTTTTAGCTACACTTGCAGTAACCCTATCCCCAACTTCAAGATTCCTTACATTATCCCCTTTTTCCACAATTACTCCAGAAAATTCATGCCCAAGGGTTATCCCCGGCGGCAGGAATATGTTGTCCAGATACCTGTTGATATCCGAACCACAGATTCCTGCATACTTTACTTGAATAATCACCTCATCGGGGTTCATTTGCGGGTAGGGAACCTCTTTGATCTCTACCCCTTTTTTTGCTTTCACAACGGCAATCATTTACAACAGCTCCTTTCTTTTGATTCTCCTTCTCACTT
>JAAZDR010000189.1 GCA_012512705.1 Bacillota bacterium | reverse complement strand
GTCTCTAACCCTCCTTACATCCCCAGTGCAGAAATTAAGAATCTTCCCCCAGATGTGCGCCAAGAACCGCTGCTTGCGCTTGACGGCGGGCAGGACGGTCTCGATGCTTACCGCACCCTTTTGGAAGGTCTGCCTCGCTATCTGGCGCCAGGCGGATTATTTGCTGTTGAATGCGGCTACCAGCAAAGGCCCCGGTTGGAGAAATTATTCCGCAGGACCGGTATTTTCTGCCATTTAGAGGTTCATAAAGACTATGCCGGTCACGAACGGATACTTTGTGGTCGCAGGTCTGTTTAACCTTCTAGTTCAGTTTTTTCCCTGTAGAGGTGATCGTTAGTTTGCCGTGTTTGACTCCCTTAACACTTATAAGCTGATTGGCAGCCTCTTTTGCTTCTTTGGCCCTCCCTTTAATCACTAGCACTTCAAGGCAGTTATCATGGTCGAGATGGACGTGCATTGTGGAGATAATCAGCTGATGATAGCGATGCTGCAGGTTTATTAGTATATCCGTAAGTCCACGCACGTGATGATCATAAACGAGGGTTATTGTCCCCGCCACCTCTTGCTCTTCCTCTGCCCACTCCATTTCTACCAGTTGATTGCGGATCAGATCTCTAATCGCCTCCGAGCGGTTTGCATAACCGCGGCTGACAATCTCTTGATCAAAACGCTCCAACAGCTGTTCATGCATGGAGATACCGAAACGGATAAGCTTGGGCATATAATTCACCTACCTTGTTGGAAATAAATAGCTCTAAAATACTTAATCTTATATATTATAACATATAGCAAAGTTTTTACATTTTTTTAAATTTCTCCTCCTTTAGAGGTCTAAATTAGTTAAATAATGGCAATAATACGGTTAGAAGGGTCAAAGGAGGAGAGAGCAGTGTTATCACAAAAAGTGCGCATAAGCGGGGTGAACACTCACAAACTGCCGACGATTAGCAATGCCCGCATCCAGGAGCTTTTTCAAAAACTGGAGGAGGGCGACCCTACAGCCAGGGGGGAACTGGTGCGCGGCAACCTGCGTTTAGTGCTGAGCATTCTGAAGCGCTTTAAAAATAGGGGGGAGTCCATAGATGATCTCTTCCAGGTAGGCTGTATCGGTTTGCTCAAGGCCATCGACAATTATGACCGCCAACAAAAAGTAAATTTTTCTACCTATGCAGTACCAATGATTGTCGGTGAGATTAAGCGTTATTTGCGCGACAATAACGCGATTCATATCAGCCGTTCTTTAAAACAGCTTTCACACAGGGTGCAGCAGGTTCGTGAAAAGTTAACGAAGAAAAATCTTGCCGAGCCGACCATAGCCGAAATTGCCAATGAGCTTCAAGTAGAAGACGAAGATGTGATTTTAGCCTTTAATGCTGCATATGATCCCCTTTCTTTATATGATCCCGTCTACAATGACAGCTCTGATCCCGTATATATAATGGATCTGATTAGCGATCAGCGCCAGCAGCCGGAGTATTGGTTGGAGAAGTTTGCACTGCAGGAAGCATTGAACACACTCTCGCCAAGGGAGAGGCGGATTATTGAAGCCCGTTTTTTTGAAGGCAAGACACAGATGGAGATCGCCAGCATTGTCGGGATTTCCCAGGCCCAGGTTTCACGTATTGAAAAGGTGGCTCTAAAAAGAATCCGCGAACACTTCCAAAAAGAAAAAAATATGGGCTCGCCTGGTGGTGAGAGCAGTGATGATTAAAGCCAAGCCTGTTGTGATCATTATCTTATGCATGCTGTTTGCGCTGATATTCTGGGGTAACAGTGGCCGCATGCCCCGACCGGTTGAAAAAGATGCCCGATTTATGCGTGAGAATTATATTCGTTTTCACGTGCTGGCCCATAGTGATGCTCCGTGGGATCAGCAGCAAAAAAATGAGCTTAAGGATTATTTGCTGGAGGAGTATTTGTTCTCCTTGATGCGTGCGGCAAAGACAAAAAAAGAGGCGCTTGAGCTTCTTGAAAGAAAAAGAAATGAAATAGAAGAGGGGGCAGCGGCTTATTTAAATAGCAAGGACTATAATCTTCCGGTGAAGGTGGAAATTGGTACGCATCCCTTTCCTATAAGGCGCTACGGAAATGAGATCTATCCAGCGGGAGAGTATACAGCGCTGCGCGTACTTATCGGTGATGCCAGCGGTGAAAACTGGTGGTGTGTAATTTTCCCCCCTCTCTGTTTTCCACTAGCCACGCCTTCTGAGGCAGAAGCACAGGTCAGCTCTGAAGTAGTTAGCGCTGAAAAAGAGGCAGAAGAGAAAAACAGCAGCCCTCGTATCTACTGGAAAGTAGTAGAATGGTTACGGATGCTTTTTTTTAATTGAATTAAGATAATATATCCTTTATAATGAACACGGACAACTAACGAAAAATTAAATCATCAATTTCCAGGTAGAAGCTCTAAAAATATGAAAGATAGAGCAAAATACAGGAGGATATGGGGGATGATTTGGCAGTTAATATTTGGTTTTGTAGGTGGGCTCGGACTCTTTCTTTTTGGCATGCAGATGATGGCTTCTGGTTTGCAAAAAGTTGCTGGGGACAAGCTGCGTCGGATTTTGGAGATTTTGACCTCAAAGTCAATTATTGCTACATTGACCGGTATAGTTGTAACCCTGCTAGTACAGAGCAGCAGCACGACGACCGTAATGGTCGTCGGTTTTGCTAACGCGGGTTTAATGAATTTAAACCAGGCTGTTGGGACAATCCTAGGTGCGAATATCGGAACAACGATTACAGCCCAGATCGTTTCCTTTAAGATCAGCGCCTTGGCCCTGCCTGCGATCGGTGTCTGGGCGTTTATTAATTTTTTTGCCCGCCGCCGCCTGCACAAATACCTAAGCCAGGCAATCCTTGGTTTTGGCCTCCTTTTTTATGGCATGTCCACAATGGCTGAAGGGATGCGCCCCCTGCAGGATATTCCCCAGTTTCATAATTTGCTAGTATACTTTGCCGATTACCCCCTACTTGGCGTTCTGGCCGGTGCTCTCTTTACCGCGCTTATCCAAAGCAGTAGTGCGGCAAGCGGTGCAATCATTGCGCTCACCCTTCAGGATCTGATCACTTTTCATTCTGCGGTTCCTTTGATTCTAGGGCTAAACGTCGGCACCTGCGTCACAGCGATGCTCGCCAGCATTGGGACAAGCCTTACAGCCCGCCGCGCTGCAGCAGCCCATGTCCTTTTTAATATTTTTGGTGTAATCATTGCTTTAATTTTTTTAAACCCTTTTATGGATATTGTTGTGAAGACTGCTGATACGTTACCGCGTCAGGTTGCTAATGCACACACTATTTTCAATGTGCTTAATACTATGATTGTCCTGCCGCTTTTTTCGCTTTTTGTAGAGCTGGTGAGGGGTTTAGTTCCCGGTGAAGAGGTAGAAATCGAAATTGGACCTAAATACCTCGATCGCCGAATGCTGAAAACGCCAGCCGTTGCTCTCGGTAGTGCGCGGAAGGAGATTTTGCGCATGGCTAAGATCGCCCGGGAGATGATCTCTGAGTCAATGGATGCCTTTTTCAAAAATGATCTAAAAAAACTGCAGCATGTGCTGCAGATGGAAGAGTTGGTTGATGATCTGGAAAAACAGATCACTGTTTACCTCGCTGAGCTTTCCCAGCATTCCCTGACAAAGCAGCAGACGCAGAGCATACAAGGATTGATGTCCGCTGCGAATGACCTGGAACGAATTGGTGACCATGCCGAGGTAATTTTGCAACGTACTCAGCTGAAAATCGAGGATAAACTGCCCTTCTCCGAGATGGGCTTAAAAGAACTTCGGGATATCTACACCAAAGTAGAAGCGATGCTGGACCGAGCGATCGAATCTTTTGATCAGGAAGATAAAGCTCTCGCCCGCGAAGTAATTGAAGAGGACGATGTTATTGATAACCTGGAACGCAAGTTGCGTAAGAATCACATTAATCGTATTAATGAGGGCAGCTGCTATCCTCCTTCTGGTGTGCTCTATCTTGATCTGCTCAGCAGCTTTGAACGCGTAGCTGACCACGCTACCAATATAGCAGAACTTGTTATTGCTGATTACAATTTTTAAAAGCTTGAAAAGGAGGAGCGCTGTTGCCCGGTGAAAAGGAACTAAAAGAAAAACTAAAGGAACACAGATTGACCCCACAGCGTCGCCATATTTTTGCTCTTTTTCTGGAAAATAAGGAAAAACACCTCAGTGCAGAAGATGTTTACCGCTTGCTTCAGGAAAAAGACAGGCAGGTTGGGCTAGCTACTGTTTACCGCACGCTCGATCTTTTAGTAGAGCTTGGCCTTTTGCAAAAGCACCATTTTGGTGATGGCCGCAGCCGCTATGAGCGTGTGCAGTCATCGATGGAACACCGCCATCATCACCTTGTTTGTTTGAAGTGCCAGGGTATCTATGAAGTAAAAGAGGATCTGCTCTGCCATTTAGAAAGACAGATTGCTTCTGAACATAAATTTGAAATAGTTGATCATCACCTGCAGTTTTTTGGCTACTGTGCAAAGTGCAGCGCTAAGAGCAGGCAGAAGAAGAAAGAAGATAATAACCCTCAAGGGGGCTAAATAGTGGATAAACTAGCTAAGAAAGAGGCAGAACTTGACCGTATCCTGCTTAAGTTGGGAGGAGTGGTTGTCGCTTACTCCGGAGGCGTTGACAGCGCTTATCTCCTTTTCCGCGCCCGTGAGGTTTTAAAGGAGCGCGTTCTTGCTGTCAGCGCTGTTTCGGAGATTCATCCGGAGCATGAGAAGCGTGCAGCTGCGGAGCTCGCCCAAGCTTTAGGCGTTAAACATATCGTTGTGCACACAGAAGAATTAAACTGTGCGGAATTTACTAACAACCCGCCGGAACGCTGCTATTATTGTAAGCGTGAATTTTTTGCTAAACTGAAAGAGATCGCTGCTAGATATGGCTATAGCGCGATTATCTACGGGGCGAATAAGGACGATGAAGGCGATTTCCGGCCTGGGGAGAAGGCGGCGACGGAAAATGGTGCTCGTGCTCCTTTACAGGAGGCAGGCCTAACTAAGGAAGAGATCCGCGAGCTTTCGCGCCGCGCTGGATTGAATACCTGGAACAAACCGTCTATGGCCTGTTTTTCTTCACGCTTCCCTTATGGAGAAAAGATTACGATAGAAAAGATCGCCAAGATTGCTGCTGCAGAAGATTACCTGCGCAGCTTAGGCTTCCGTCAGCTGCGTGTACGCTATCATGGAGCAATCGCCCGTCTGGAACTAGAAGAGGAAGCACTATTGACAGCATTGGCTAAAAGAGTAGAAATTGTTAACCGCTTAAAAGAGATCGGCTTTAATTATATAGCGCTGGATTTAGAAGGTTTTCGCAGCGGCAGCATGAATGAAACCTTAAAGCGTTAACTTCTAATAGGGGTGGTTGTGACTTGACCGGAAAATGGCCGCAAAAAAAGGGGACCATCTATTTGGACGCTGGCAACATTACTAGGAAAAAACAGGCAATTGATTACGCTGTTTCCATAATAAGACGTGGGGGGCTAGTAGCCTTTCCCACAGAGACTGTCTACGGGTTGGGCGCTGATGCACTCAACCCGCAGGCTGTGCTGAAGATTTATAAAGCAAAGGGAAGACCAGCGGACAATCCGCTGATTGTGCATATTGCCCGCGAAAGCGAGCTTGAACAACTGGTAGAAGAAATCCCCGATGACGCTTACCGGCTCGCCTCCAAATTTTGGCCCGGACCGCTAACACTGATCTTAAAAAGTACGGAAAAAGTACCGCTGGAAACAACGGCAGGGCTAACTACAGTAGCTATAAGAATGCCTGCCCATCCCTTGGCCCTGGAATTGTTAGAGGCAACCAAACGACCGATAGCCGCCCCTAGTGCTAACAGCTCAGGGCGTCCGAGCCCGACGATGGCTGAGCATGTCCTCGCAGATCTTTCCGGGAAAGTGGATGCAGTGATCGATGGCGGGAGCTGCCGTGTAGGTCTGGAGTCCACAGTGCTCGATTTAACGCAAAAGGAACCGCTAATTCTGCGTCCCGGGGCCGTGACGCAGGAAGAGCTTGCTGCTTGTTTAAAAAAGAATGTAAATCAGGCAGTTTATCAAGGCGATTCTCCTCCCCCTTCTCCGGGGATGAAATATCGTCACTATGCTCCCAGAGCCCCTTTGTTTTTAGTGAATGGGGAGAAAGAAGACGCCGTAAAAGCTGCAATCGCTGCCCTCTGCCAAAAGTTTCGGCGGCAGGGCAGGAAAGTAGCACTCTTAGTCTCCGCAGAACATGCCCCATACCATGAGGCTGATATAATCGAGATATTAGGGAGCCGGGATCGGCCTGCTGAGCTTTCCCGCAGGCTCTTTATGAGCCTGCGTCTCCTTGATGATACCGATGCAGAGGTGATCATTGCTGAGGGTTATCCAGAAAAAGGATTAGGTGTGGCTTTGATGAATCGTCTGCGCAAGGCAGCAGGTGAAAATATAATTTGTGTGTAAGAAGAAAACTGGTTTAGAGAGGTGGTGCTAATGAAAAGAATACTCTTTGTCTGCACAGGTAATACTTGTCGCAGTGCGCTTGCTCACGGTTTGCTGCAGCAAAAGGCAAGAGACAATGCCGGACCTCAGATTGAAGTAAAATCTGCTGGGCTCGCTGCTCTAGAAGGTCTACCGGCTGCTGATTTTGCCCTGGAGGTTCTGCAGGAGAAAGGAATTGATTTTTTTACGCACCGCTCCCGTTTGCTAACCAGTGAACTAGTAGAGGAAGCAGATCTGATTTTGGTGATGACCAGAGCACATAAAGAGGAGCTGCTCAAACGCTTTCCAGAAGCGCGCCAAAAAACGCACCTCCTTTCCACATATGCTGCCGGGGAGGAGGATGAAATACCTGATCCGATTGGCGGAGCTAAGGATGAGTACATAAATGTCGCCAAAAAGATCGAGGAGTACTTAGAAATGCTGTGGCCGCTGCTTGAAAAGTAGTTTAGTAC
>JAAZDR010000188.1 GCA_012512705.1 Bacillota bacterium | reverse complement strand
TAATGGAGTTTACGGATGCTGCGGAACTGGAAGGAGAGAGCATGCCGAGATGAAATGTATGCGCCTGGCTTACGGTATAAACCGTCAGCTTACCGTCGGCCTCCGGTACAGCCAGGCTGACCTGTGGTTCAAGCTGTGCATGTTCATAAGGAGGATGAGCATAATCCCCTTCAATAATATGATCAGCTTCTTTAAAGCCCGCTTCAATATCGCCGAAAACAATTTTTCGACAGGGGCTCTCCCCATACATGAAAATATTGCCTTCTGGACGTACCTTTGGTGCATCCGGCTTCATCGCTTCCAGCGGATCAAAAACCGCTTCTTCCTCTTCAATATCCACCTTAATCTTTTCCAGAGCCTCTAACGCCGTATCTTCGTCCACAGCTGCCACAGCAGCAATAGGCTCACCCCGATAACGAATCTCTTCTGCAAGAACAGGCTGATCTGCTCCAAGGCCATAAATATTATTGGGGATATCACGGGCGGTAATTACTTCCGCAACCCCAGGCATATTTTTTGCGCCGGAAACATCGATCTGTTTTACTGTTCCTTTAGCAACCGGACTGCGCAGGGCCTTAACATATAATGTTCCTGGGACTACAATATCGTCTACGAAACGCGTCTGTGCAGTCACATGTGCCAGACCATCGTAGCGCTTCTCCCTTTTACCAACTACTTTTAAAGCCACAATCGCACCTCCTCTCCTATTAAACCGTCTCTGTGCCGGCCATTTCCTTAGCGGCGGCCATCACAGCGTCAATAATCTTCACATACCCGGTACAGCGGCAGAGGTTGCCTGAAAGAGCCTCTTTAACCTCATCACAGGAAGGGTTTGGATTGCGATCAAGCAGGGCCTTAGCCGCTAAAATCATGCCTGGTGTACAAAAACCACACTGTACCGCATAGTGTTCATGAAACGCCTTTTGCAGCGGATGCAGCTGCCCTGGCCTGCCAATACCTTCGATAGTAACCACTTCCTTGCCCTGCGCGCTTAAAGCGTTAGTTAAGCACGCTTTAACCAGCTTTCCGTCCAACAGAACTGAGCATGCTCCGCAGTCACCGGTATTGCAGCCGACTTTTGGGCTAGTTATCCCCAGTTTGTCTCTCAAAACTTCCAGCAGATTCGTTTTTAACTCTACCTCAACCTTATATTTTTGTCCATTTACAGTCAGCTCAACTGGATACACGTTCCCACCCCCTTATCCTCTTACCTGGCCGAGAAGACGTTTAACCAGCGCTGCGCACGCCTGCCGTCTATACCAGGCTGTCGCACGGACATCATCCTGTGGCTTAGTCTCTTCCGCCGCTGTTCTAGCTCCCTCTTCGATCAAAGCATCATCCAGCTTTTTCCCCAGCAGCAGCTCTGCGGTTTTCTTTGCCAAAAGCGGAGTAGGCGCTACAGCCCCTATTGCAAGGCGGATGTCTTCTACTATTTCACCGTCGAATTTTACCTTTACGGCAGCAGAAACAACCGAAAGAGTATCTGCTTTCCGACGACCGAGTTTATAATACGCCCATTTTTCATCTTCCGACTGCGCGGGAACTGAAATCTCCTTTAAAATTTCATCGGCTTTCAGCACTGTTTCTCCAGGCCCGACAAAAAACTGCTCACCTTCAACCACGCGTTCTCCATTTTTGGAGACCAGCTTAAACGAAGCTCCAAGGGCAAGAAGCGCCGTGGCCGAATCAGCAGCCGGCGAAGCGTTTACGAGATTGCCCCCGAGTGTAGCCACGTTGCGCACCGCAGGAGAGCCGATCTTTTTCACCGCTTCTGCAAGCATTGGCAGCTTCTCTAAAATCAACTCACTCTCGATAATCTCCGACATAGTAACTGCTGCACCGATTAGAATGTTACCTTCTTCTTTGCGAATATAGCTTAACCCACATTCGTTGATATTGATTAATACTTCCGGTTCCATTAATCTACGATTTACCTTAACCATTAGATCCGTTCCACCAGCAATAATGTGCGCCTTGCCGGTATGCTTTGCCAGCAGCTCACAAACTTCATTCAGATTTGGCGGACTAAAATATGCGTTATCAAGCAAGAATTCACACCTCCTTGAATCTTAAAAATAAGTTCTAGCTTTTTAGCTTATAAACGAAAGGACACCCCTCCTCTTTCACAATATTGTAGAATTGAGCTGCACTGCACTACTATGTATAATTTTGTCCAATAGTTTGGCTTTAGCCAAATATCTGTAAATTAAACTGACACCTGGCTCCCAAATAAAGAACCTGTTTTTAAAAACCAGATGGCTAATTCAACGGTTGAAATCCTTATTGCTCCCCTTTATTTCCACTTTTCCTCCACCCAGCGGATTATGCCTGACATATCCTTTTCTCCCCATCCATCGTTTAAAGCACTTTCCAGTACCTTCTCTGCTACTTTTCCGCTTCCTGGTTCCACCCCTGCTTCGGCAATAAGGCGATTGGAAAGACGAAGGTCTTTCAGTAGATATTTCATTGCCCCGCCGGGTTCAAAATTATCCATAAAGACAAACTGTTCGAGGTGGCGCTCAAGCATCTTGCTGTAACCATAGCTAGTGCGCAGCAGGTTATACAGCTGCTTCTGGTCCATCCCCAGCTTCGCTGCACCGGCCATCACTTCCGCCGCCGCCAGAGAATGCACAGCAACTAGATACTGGTTGAACAGTTTTGCCGCGCTGCCCAAACCGCTCTCTCCAAGGTGCTGAACATTTTTGCCGAGCACCGACAGCAAGGGTTGAACCTGCTCAAAGGCTTTTTTATCACCGCCAACCATAATTGTTAGCGTGCCGGCCTCCGCTCCTTCCGGTCCACCGCTTACTGGGGCATCAAGGTAAGAAACTCCACGCTCGGTCGCTTCTTTGTAAACTTTACGGCTTGTATCCAACCCTACCGTAGTAAGATCAACACAAATCGTTCCCGGCTGAACATGAGCCAGTATCCCATCTCCTCCTAGATAAACCTCTTCGACATCTTTGGGCATGGAGAGGCTGGAGAACAACACTTCGGCCTGCCGGGAAACTTCGGCGCCACTATTGGCCACCTGGCCTCCCTCAGCAGCAAACAGCTCGCGCTTTGCCAAAGTTCTATTGTATGCTAGAAGATCATAGCCTGCTTCCCGTAGGCGGGTTGCCATACGCCAACCCATCGTCCCTAATCCAATAAAGCCAACCTTTCCTATCTTTGTCATTCTCACTCATTACCCCCGTTCTGTTACCAAGCACGCTTGGCTTACTCTTTTTGTGGCACACACCATTTTGCATATGGCACGTAAGCGAAACGCGCATCAGCTCCATGTTTTTCCAGCGCATATGCAAAAGCTTCATCGAGCGAAGTCAAGGCTTTGATTTTCAGCTCTGCAAAACCCGGCAAGTGCTTTTCTTCAGTAACCACCACCAACTCTTTACGGGTTAAAACCTCAAGCAGCTTATACCAGATCACCCCGTCCCAGAACTCCACATTAAGATAATAAAAATCCTTTAATGCCCTGGCCAGACTATCCTTTGTCGGCGGCATATACCTTTTTATCGGCTTTACGTGTCCGATGCCAGCCGGGCAAGGGACGCAAAGGATCATCGTCCCCCCCTCTTTAGTTACACCGTCTAAACCAACCGCTCCCCAACAAGCATGGGCAAAGAGCGTATCCCAGGGAAAAGATCCGGCAAGGGAAATCTCCGCTTCTTCTTTTATTTTATAGGCGTAAATCTCATTATAGCGCTGCACTGAAGCGAGATGAACGGCCCTGGGGGGCCCTGCTTTGAGATCAACAATCTCCCTGTCTTTGTTGAGGATTACGTTGAGAACCATCTGCAGGTTAGCGATATCAGCCGCCTCTTCAATGTCCTGGCGAATCGGATTATCATCAGGGAGATGGCCAAAGCTAGAACCCGGTGCTGCAGAAAGGTGATGGTTCCATTCAATCGTTTCATAAGCACATACACCAGGTAAAAGAATTTTGCCGCCTCCCCCGTAACCCCACAGGTTCACTTGTGTAAGGCCGATCCCCAAGCGCAGTTCGCAGGCAAGAAACTCTTTATGTACCCACAGGGGAGTCCCTAAACTGGTCACACCGATAAACTCGTAGTTATCAAAATCGCGCGCCTCATTCTGAATAATGGGGACCCCGCTTTCTAGAATCTCTTTTCCTAATTTTGCTTCCAGCTGCTCCCGGGACATCTTCCATAAAGCTCCGCTGGCAATAAAGATCACCGGCTTTGCTCCTTGTTCCGCTAAATAGCTTAAAATTGGCGGCAGGATCTGGTACGCAGGCGTCGCCCGGGCAAAATTATCGACCAAGAGAGCAACCTTTCCCCCCCGGGGAACGAGGCTTGAAAACGAAGGTCCGGCAACCGGGTTTTCTAAAGCTCTCCAGATAGCATCTTCCAGTTTATCCTTTTCAATGGCCGGAGGAAAAACCGGGGTAAAACTCAAATCCACTTCTTTTGTCCCTAAATCCAACCCTAAACTGTTGTCTCCATATGGGACGGATAAGCGCATTGCATACACTCCCTTAGCCAGCGGCCTGAGCCGGCGGCAAAATTATTCTTTCTGATAAAACCATCATTACCCTCCAGCTAAAGCTAACAAGAGCATGAGCGTATCGCCCTCATTTAGAACTTTATTGCTGTATTCTCCATTCGAACTGCTGATCAATTGTTCGTTAAGATATACTTTCCAGGCCGGCAGAAGCTTCTTTTTATCATTGATTAACAGCATTTTCCTTTCCCCAAAAATGCGGGCCAATTCATCAACAGCATCCTGTACAGTTGACCCGTGCGGCAAATTCAATTTAAAATCCTGCCTCTTCCCATCAGCCGGAGGCAAAATCTTTACTGCAACCTCCATACCTCCACCTCCCAGCAGCACCTAAAGCAGCAACTTCTCACCCTTTTCCTGTTCTTCCTTTCTCAGTACATCCTTAATATGTGAAAGTCCCAGCCGTTCCAGTGTGGCTTCTTTCTGCAAGCTAGTTCGAGGATCCCAACCCCTGGCTTCATAATACTCATCTAAAATGATATTGAATTTATCCCTTTCAACAATGGCGCCGTCATTAGGTCCACCCCTATTAGGTTCATTGAAAAAACGCTCCGGAATGGTGTCGTCTTTTCTCCTCATACCGACCCTTACATTAAAAGCTTTCTCAATATTATAAACTCTTTCCGCTGCAAGCATCAGGTCATCACCAGAGGTTTCCCTGCCTGTTACCGCGCTGTAAAATTCTCCCGCGAGGTTCAAGCCTTTCTCCTGCAGGTATTGCATATTTGCTGCACGGTAGAAGGCCCACTTGCAGGTTCCCAACAGATCCCCGATCGTTACCAAATCCTCAGACCACTTCAACATCCTCCCTTTACCTTTTACACCTTTTAGGTCAGCTGCCTCCTTACTGCCAAACATTCTTTCCGCCTCTTCAGGTGTGGCGATCTCTTCCACGTAAGGATTTGAACGGAGATGATCAGAGCCGCGGGTGGAAGTAGCATATGATACCGCTCGTACCGGCATCCCTCTTGGATCTCCTGCGGTTACACCGACCCCCTTTATATGCATAGCACATTTTTCCGATCCTCTGCCGATTGCCTGAGAAGCATAATAGCACCCATCTGCCAGCAGGTCGCCGATCCCCTCACGGTAGGCAATTTTATAAATCGTCTTTAAAATACTCTCAGCATCTCCGAAGTTAAGGGAATCGCCGTCAAGATCCTCTTCTGTTAAAATGCCTTTTTCAAAACATTCTTGAGCAAAAGCAATGGCATCCCCGCCGCACTCAATGTCCATGCCAAGCTCGTTAAAAGCAGTGATCACCCTGATCACAACAACAGACTCAGTCAGACCCATTGTCATCGATCTGGCAATTGATTCCCACTCAATCTTGGTATATTCCCCCTGATGCTCTCCATCTTTAATCATCATGTCCCGCCTGCACCGTACAGGGCACATAGCACAAGAAGCTGCTTTCAGCGTATGTTTTTCCCGAAAGATCTCGGGTGAAAGCTGCTGCCATTTAAAATCTCCAAGCCTCCAGTTACATGCGCCATGAATACCATGTTTTACCCTATGCCACATAAAGCGCGGGCTCCCGTAAGTTACAGCAGGCGGCAGGTAGGCATCAAGCTTGATGATCTCACTGTATTTCTTAATCGCTTTAAGCAGCCGCTCGGGATCGTGGATAGCTAATCCGCCGCTTCCATACACAGCCACGGCCTTAAGGTTTTTTGAACCCATTACTGCCCCTACCCCTGTCCTTCCAAAAGTCGCTACTCCATCAGCAATGATTGCATACTTGACCAGATTTTCTCCAGCCGGGCCGATACAGGCCACCTCGATTTTTTTTGAGGAGAACTTACCTTTAAGCGCTTCCTGGGTTTCCCTGATCTTTTTTCCCCAAAGTTCGCTGGCATCATGGAACTCTACCTTATCATCATTGATCAGCACCCACGTCGGTTTTTCCGCCCTTCCTGTGATCACAAGAACATCGTAGCCGGCATACTTTAGTTCGCTTCCAACATATCCTCCGCCATGAGCATCCCCATGCCCACCGCTTAACACATTCTTTACTGTCGCTGTACTGCGGCTAGCTGTAGGTACAGGTGTGCCATGCAAGGCGCCGGGTGCAATAAGAAGCGGCGCTTCAGGGCTTAATGGATCCGTAACTGGACCCGCTAAATCAAACAGCAGGCGTGAATTAAAGCCCCTACCCCCAATATAATCTTCATAATACTCTGAAGGTAAGGAATCAATATATGCTTTTTGCGATGTAAGATCAATGCGTAAAAATTTTCCTCCATAGCCTGCTATTTTAACCATTTTGTTCACTCCCTGCAGCTATTTCCCTCAATACCGTTTCCGCCTTTTCTTTTTGTTCCTGGACAACTCTCGCCCACTGCTCCATCTTTTCCTGCCTGTTTGATTCACTAGTAAGCAGCTTCAACACATCAGCCGGACAATATTCTATACAAATCGGCTCACCCCCGCAGAGGTCGCATTTTCCTGCGAGCCCTGTAGAGGGGTCAATACTTATTGCCCCAAAGGGGCAGGCTTCAGCGCAGGCACCACATCCGATGCACTGCTCTGGTTCAACCCTCAATACACCTTCAATAGCTGTTTCAACAAAGGCATCCACTGGACAAACCTCGGCGCATAAAGGATCCTTACACTGCCTGCAGGTCACCGGAACATCGACACTGGGTTGCCAGGAAATAACCCTGATTCTTGAAGCTTTGGGATTACAAATACCGATATTCTGCAACGAGCAGAGCACCTCACACAACCGACACCCTGCACACCATCCCTCCAGCTTTTCGGGTGTAGGTTGGTATTCAACCCTGAGCGGTAGTTTGGGTTTGGCCACTGCTTTTTTCACTTCAGCACCCCCTGATTTTCCCTAATGGTTTCCCGATCTTCCATAACATTGCGCAGCAGCTGCAAATCATTACCAAAAGTAGCTTCGATCTCGTCTCGAAACCTCTTAAAAATCTTCCATATATAGATATCGTGTTTAATATACTCCCGCGTCTGCTGAATCAAGCCTTTATTTCCCGTCCAGACTCCGTACCAATCCTCTTCGTTATGATCTAAGTCAGCCCAGCCGCCAACTGCACGGCTGTTATCGACAACAACCGACAAGCCCCTTCTTTTTTCTTTTAAGAGAGTATCTTTAATACCGTGGCTGTAAGTGGTACACCCTTCGAGCAGGAATTCGCCATAGGTGATCGCTGCAATCTGAACCCCGCGAACAACACTTTTTTGCAGATTGTCCTTTAGAAGCGCAGCCTCATCTTCCCAGATGGAAAGATAAATACTCTCCTTTGCTTCATCAATCATTGCTGCCGCTATATCAAGAACCTTTTGGTATTCATTAATATTCCAAATGTAGCTGGCTTTGTTTTCCGCCAGCAGCGGCAGTTCCTGGCGAAGCTCAGAGAGAGCGCTTTCAAATTTTTTTTCAAAAAGGAAGAGAAAATCATCAATATCAAGGGGAACATACTTCTGAGGATCACTGTCGATCGCTAAAACCCATCCATTAGCAACCATCTTATCCAATGTCTCATAAATCTTGGGTAGCGGCACACCGGAATTTTTGGCCAATTCGTATCTTGTTACGGGGCTGTTCTTAAGGAGTCCTATATAGGCCTTTGATTCATACTCCGTCATTCCAAACTGCTTTAGCTGGGCGATAATTCTTTCATTGCGGGACATAAAAAGTTCCTCCTTGACGTTCGATTAATCAATATTAACTACTATAGTTACTATTAACCTTTGTAGTTATATATTCGTTCTATTTTTAGAAATTCCTGCCGAAATAAAAAGTCAATTTAAAAAAAATGGATTAATAAGTAAAAACAAAAAATTCTCACTTAGAAATTGTTTTGATAAATTTTGCATGATATAATAAAAAGCAAAATTGCTGGTCAATATCAGCTGGGCCAGCACAATACAGTATGCATGAGTTTTGGCGATAGGCAAAAAAAATTATAAGAGGTGAGGTAAATGGAGCTAAGACAAAAGGCCAAAGAATTAATTAAAGGCGCAATCGATTTCCATATTCATCCCGGTCCTGATATTTTCCCCCGTCCGATGAACGATATCGAGATTGCTGAGCGCGCCAAAGCCGCTGGTATGAGCGCAGTTTTACTAAAGAGCCATGTGGAATCTACTGCTGCAAGAGCATTTCTTGCCAACTTTGTAACCGGTTTCCCAGTTTTTGGCGGGTTAGCACTTAACTATTCCGTAGGTGGGCTTAACCCCGAGGCCGTTAGAACTGCCTTGCGCATGGGAGCAAAAGAAATCTGGATGCCGACCATAAACGCACAGCATTATCTCAAGGCGGTAGATAATGTGCCGATGTTTGCCAAACTGCTAAAAGGCGATCTTCAAGGGATTAGTATTATCAACGATGACAAAACGTTAAAAGATGAAGTAAAGGAAATAATTGACGCCGTTGCCGAAGCGGACGCTATACTGGCCACCGGACATATTTCCGTTGAGGAGGCATTTATTCTGATTACAGAAGCGAAGAAGAGCGGCGTGGAAAGGTTAGTCGTCACCCACCCGACATCCCCGATGGAAGCATATACAATACAAGAGATGAAAGATATTGTTGCTAGGGGAGCAATGGTGGAGCATGTGGTCAACGACACAACACACCAGATGAAAAACCCGATCCCTCCTTCGGTTATTGCTGATGCTATTCGGGCTGTTGGGCCTGAGCATACGATAATGAGCACAGATAGCGGGCAAGTTATCAACCCTGAACCAGTGATTTCTATGGAAAACTTTATATATGAGATGCTTAAGCTGGGCATTGATGAAGCAGATATTAAAATGATGACGCGTGATAATCCGGCGAAGATGATTGGTATCGAACTATAATGACCAAGTTACTAAAGGCGGGGTTTTTCAAATCTTTTTGCCCCGCCTTAGTCTAATTTACTATCTCATTTTTGCTTCTTCCTTCTGCTGCAGGGCTTTGATTTTTTTCACATAAAAATCAGTAAGGGATTCTGATATCTCCTCCGAGTAGCCTTCCCCATAGACATGGTATGAGGGCTTCTCCGGATCAGGGAGGACCAAAGCCCAGCCCTGGGGGTGGTGAACTTTAAGACCGTCGATCATCTCTACCCCTTCTGGAGGCGCCTCTTCAATCAGACGGCGCATAACATGACCTTTTTCCTCCCAAGGACAGGGGATCTCCTTTTTCCGTTGGTGTATATCCGGGATTTCCCGTAAAAGTGCTGACAGGGAGGTTCTTTCTTTGGCCATATACTCCAACAGCATGATTGCAGCAGCGAGAGCATCAAAGGAAAGCTGAAAATGATTGACTTTTCCCTTTGCTCCTTCTTTTCTTAAGGTCTCCATGAGGTAGCGCGGCGCTGTTTTCGTCCGCCGAACTTTACCGCGGTTAGCAGCAGCAATTTTTTCTATAGCATTCGATGCTGTTACTGGAACGGCTACAGTTCCTCCTCCGTTTGTTCTCAATATCAGGAGAGAAAGCAGGGCATTATAGAGCTCTCCTTCGATTGCCTGGCCTTCTTCTGTAAAGAGAAGCATCCGCTCAGCATTCGGATCCATGATCATCCCCAGGTCCGCCTCAAGAGCGCGGATCGTAGCGATCACCCCGCTGCGCCTTTGACAAAGGGTCTTGAAGGAAAAAGGCTTCTCATCTATTGGAGAATTTAGATTTAAAGTTATTACCTGGCAGCCAAGACGCTGCAAAATTGGCAGGAAACATTCCTCCAGCAGGGATCCAGGATAACCGAGGACAATCTTAAGGCCGGCATTGGCAACCGCTCTCTTGTCTACCTTTTGTAGAAGCTGTTCCGTGTAGTGCTGGAGAAAATTGGGGACAAATACCGTCTCCGCAACGTCCGTGCCTTTAATACGCTTAAAATCTTCCCGCATAAAGATCTGTTCAATTTTCCGTTCCCAGCTTCGTGGTTGATTTAGTCCCTCGGCATCGAGAAAACGCAGCTGAATGGAATCGTCATCATCCTCTGTAGAAAGCTGAATATGAACACCTCCCTGGGCACCGACAGCGGTTACAGCATAGCGGGCCGCGGGCATAAGCTGGTTTCCTGCATCATAGACTTTGATCCCGGAAGAGAGCAGCCCGGCAGTAAGTGCCTCCTTGAGCATCCGCGAAGCTTTCCAGTGATCGCTGCTCGTGACCACCGCACCTTTTTCTAACAGGGAACCATAGGCTGCACCAAGCTTTGCCGCTAATTCTGGCGTAATGTCTTTATTTACCTCACCCTTAATCCCATCGCTGCCAAATAAAGTGCGTGGGGCTCTTGTTCCCCAGATCAAACTCTGGCGTTGGACAGCACCGCTTTCCACCCTCTTGTAGGGCCAGATTTTGACATCAGGCTTGATCACTGCATCTTCTTCGATCACCGATCGATCGCCAACAACAGCCCCTTCATAGACAGCGGCACGGGAAGATAACTGTGCCTGGTTGCAAAGAATCCCGCCACGCAAATGCGCCCCACGGCCAATACGAACATTGGGCCAGGTTATCCCACGCTTCACGGAAGCACCGCTATCAATGAGGTTGCGCGAACCGATAACGCTGCAGTCAGCGATCGTCACCCCTGTATCTATTTTTGTCCCCGACCCGATATAGACCGGGGCTCGTAAAACAGCATCAGGTGCAACATCCGCACCTCTCCCGAGCCAGATCCCTCTCTCCAGCTCATCAGCTGCTAAATTCAAGGCTATTTTACCCTGCAGGATGTCGATATGTGCTTGTTGATACTGGGCAAGATTGCCGATATCGCACCAGTATCCGGGGAGAACACAACCGAATAAGGGGGCGCCCCTTTTGAGCAGAAGAGGAAACAGATCCTTGCTGAAATCAAAAGGAACGTCCGGCTCAATATCATCCAGCACTTCCGGTTCTAAAATATATATGCCTGTATTTACCGTATCACTAAAGACCTCTCCCCAGCCGGGCTTTTCTAAAAATCTTTTAATCCGCCCTTCTTGATCGGTAATTACGACCCCGTACTCCAGGGGGTTTTCTACGGAAGTGAGCACGAGGGTTGCCAGCGCCCCTTTACGGCGGTGGAAATCAATTGCCCGATCCAGATCAAAATCGGTAAGGGCATCGCCGCTGATTACCAGGAAAGTCTCATTCAAAAAAGAAGAGGCATTTTTAACACTGCCTGCTGTCCCCAGGGGTTTATCCTCAATAAAATATCGCAGTTTAACGCCAAAGTCTGCACCGTCGGCAAAATGATCTTTGATCGCCTGCGGGAGATATTGTAGCGTAACCCCGATATCCGTAAGGTTGTGCGCTTTCAAAAGCTCGATAATGTATTCCATCATCGGCCGATCCATTACCGGAACCATCGGTTTTGGGCGATCGCATGTGAGCGGGCGCAAACGGGCTCCTTCGCCTCCGGCCATAATAATTACCTTCAAGGACACCTCACTCCTTCTCTTTTGCTGTTGAATTTAATGGTCATAGCGTCCAAAATGGCTAAAAAGATTGGTACGGGGGGCGGCGGCTGAATTCCGCCACTGGTACGCCTGCGGAGAACTCAGAATGCGCTTATATTCTAAAGCCGTATTGCGGGCAATCCCCTGCCAGCTGTAGTTCTCAAGCACTGTCTGGTAGCCCGCTTCGCCTAACCGCCGGGCCAGCTTTTGATCACTGAGCAGGCGTCTGATCTGATCGGCAAGGGAGCGGGCATTGCCGCAATAAGCTTTTAAGCCGTTTTCGTTATGGTTAACTATCTCTGAAAGGCCGCCCGTATCGCTTACAACTACTGGTGTGCGGGCAGCCATCCCTTCTAGGGCCACGATCCCAAATGGCTCATAAAGGCTAGGAAAAACTGCACAAGCGGCAAAATGGTAAAGGTGATTACGGGTCCGATCATCAATGTATCCTGTAAAATTCACCCGTTCTCTGAGTCCAAGCCGATCACAGTGACTGTGCAGTTCCTCTTCATAAGGCCCGCGCCCGGCGATAATAAATTTGGTACGGGGAAACTGCTCTATAATTAGGGGGACAGCTTCTAGTAAAACCTGAACCCCTTTTTCCTGTACAAGGCGGCCGACAAAAAAAACTATCTGCTCGTCATCAGCAGCGAAACGACGCCGCAGCCCCCGATCGGGTTCACTAACCTGGTAAGCCTTTGGCAAAATACCGTTGGGAAGCACTTTGATCTTATCTTCCGGTGTATGAAAAACATGCTGAAGCTCCTCGCGCATATACTGGCTGCAGCAAATCACACGCCACGCTTCATAGGTAAGCCACCACTCAATATCGCTGATAAAACGCTGTTCATCAGTATGTAGCCCATGATTGCGTCCATATTCAGTGGCATGGATAGTAGCTACCAGCGGCAGATGGTAGGCATGCTTCAACCCCCGCGCTGCATATGCAGAGAGCCAGTCATGGGCATGAACAATATCGAATTCCTTTTCCCTGAGAAGGACTATCCCTTTCTCTAACATCGCCAGGTTTAGCTGCAACGCCCAGGTAATAAAATTTAAAGATGCGCCGTGGTAAGGTCTTACCCGGTGCGCCTCTACTCCTCGAACAGTCTCACTAGCTGGCAGAGCATCGCTCTCTGCAGCGGTTATTACGGCGACTTCCACACCCTCTTCAGCGAGTGCTGCAGAGAGTTCATAGACATGCTGGGCCAATCCTCCCACACAATGGGGAGGGTATTCCCAGGAGAGCATTAAAACCCGCATTCCTACACTCCTATCTTGTGAAGTTTTCGATAATATTATTATAACCATTTCCCTTTTTGCTAATAAAAAAAGCAGGAATTTCATCCCTGCTTTTTAAGCAAATAAAACGTTCTTTATGCTAATTATTATTTTTTTATGCCCAAGGCTATTTACTTTGCGGCAGCAGGCTCTCCTTCATTG
>JAAZDR010000187.1 GCA_012512705.1 Bacillota bacterium | reverse complement strand
TCTCTAGTGAACGAATTGCTTTTAAGAGAGCACCCTCAAGTGTGCGGTCAATAGACATCGCCTCACCCGTGGCCTTCATCTGAGTCCCCAGGTCGCGCCTTACATTGGCAAATTTATCGAACGGCCAGCGCGGGAATTTTAAAACACAATAATCGACCACCGGTTCAAAACATGCTGTAGTATTGGCGTTAATACTATTAGTGATTTCATCTAAATTCAGGCCGATCGCGATCTTGCTTGAAACTTTAGCAATCGGATACCCCGTTGCCTTGGAAGCTAAAGCGCTGGAGCGGCTCACACGGGGGTTAACCTCAATAACAACATATTCAAGACGCTCAGGATTTAAAGCCAACTGAACGTTGCAGCCACCCTCAACCCCGAGTGCGCGAATAATTTTTAGTGATGCCCCGCGAAGCATCTGGTATTCCTTATCGGTCAGGGTTTGAGCTGGAGCGACAACAACACTATCCCCGGTATGTACACCCATTGGATCAATATTTTCCATACTGCAGACAGCGATGCAAGTATCACGGGAGTCGCGGATTACCTCAAACTCGATTTCTTTCCAACCAATAACACTTTGTTCGATCAATACCTGATTGATAATACTGTATTTTAAACCGCGCCCAACCATTGCCCGCAGTTCGTCCTCTGCTTTGGCGATACCGCCTCCAGAGCCGCCCAATGTATACGCCGGCCTGACGATTACCGGATAGCCGATCTCTTCCGCAAAAATCAGTGCTTCTTCGACGCTGTTCACAATCATACTTTTCGGCACCGGTTCACCAATATGCTCAAGCATCTCTTTAAATTTTTCGCGATCCTCGGCCTTCTGAATCGTTTCCAAAGGCGTACCTAGAAGTTCAATCCCCAATTCTCCCAAAATTCCCTTCTGTGCCAACTCCAGAGCCATATTAAGGCCGACCTGGCCGCCCAAAGTCGGTAAAAGACCGTCTGGTCTCTCCCGGCGTAAGATTTTTTCCGCAGAGGCAGCCGTCAAGGGTTCCATATAGACACGGTCTGCCATGTCACGATCAGTCATTATTGTCGCTGGGTTGCTGTTTAGTAAAACCACTTCCAAACCTTCTTCTTTCAGAGAACGACATGCCTGAGAGCCGGCATAATCAAATTCAGCGGCCTGACCGATAATTATTGGGCCGGATCCGATAACCATTACTTTTTGTAAATTCTTTTTCTTAGGCATTATTATCAGCTCCAATACACACACATTTACCCATTAGTGCCAAAAAATCATTTAAAATTTCTAATGAATCCTCAAATCCAGGTACAGCTTGCGGGTGGAACTGAACGGATAAAGCAGGCTTACTTTGATGGCGTAAGCCTTCAATTGTTCCATCGTTAAGATTGCGGTGCGTTATCAGCAGCTCTGAGGGGAGATTGTCTTCTTTTACCGCATAGCCGTGATTCTGGGTTGTAATTGTAACTCTGCCGCTTTGCAATTCTTTTACAGGATGATTCGCTCCACGATGGCCGACAGATAGTTTATAAACCTCGGCCCCGCAGGCTAGGGCCAGCAGTAGATGTCCTAGACAGATCCCCAGTAAAGGCAGCTTCCCTAAAAGTTTACGCACCATCACTACTATATCCGGCAAAAGACGCGGATCACCAGGACCATTTGAAAGCACTATTCCATCCGGATTCAATGCTAGAATCTCGGCAGCCTTTGTCTGCGCCGGGACCACTTCCACGCGGCAGCCTAGGCTTTGCAGGGAGCGTGCAATACTCATTTTCGTTCCCAAATCTAAAAGGACTACACGTGGCCCGTCTCCCTCCAGGGTAAGTCTGCTTGGTGTAGTGACCTCGTTTACTAGCTCCCTGCCGTTTAAGGACGGCAACCCTTTTAATTTATCTACTATTAATTCATTGGGATGATTATCAGAATGGGTTAGATAACCGCGAAGAGCTCCTTTTTTACGAATTAAACGCGTCAACGCGCGCGTGTCCACACCCTTAATACCAACTATTCCTTCATCTTTTAAATACTGGTCAAGAGTCTTTGTCGCTCTCCAGTTACTGGGAAACTCACAAAGTTCTTTCACGACCAGACCACTGAGAAAAGGCCGCCGTGACTCAAAATCTTCGTCATTTATACCATAATTACCAATTAAGGGATGAGTCATCACCACAATATGCCCACAAAAAGAAGGATCCGTAAGTAGCTCCTGATAACCAGTCATCGCCGTTGTAAAAACCACTTCTCCGTAACCATCTCCTGCTGCACCGAACGCTTCCCCAGTAAAGACTGTTCCATCCTCTAACACCAGTCTAGCCCTCATAATATTCCTCCTTATTCGTTAAAAAAACCCCCTTGCCGAAAAAGGCCAAGGAGGTAGCTTGCCAATAGAGTACAATATACATTCAATTATTCTCCTTACCAGCCTCTCCGGACTAGTTTAAAGGAACATTTGATTTTATATATCGTAACAAAAAATTATAGCAGCTGTCAACCTGTTTTTCAAAACTATTTATAAAAAGAAAAGTTACCGCGCTATTGCTTGCTAATTATGAATAGATTAGCAATCTAATAGTTAATAATGGTTATTAAAGAACAAAGGGAGGTTTTTAATGGCTATGTCGGATCGCTACTTAATCGGTACAGCTGCGGGGATCATTGCCGCCGCCCTAAAAATTGCCTTAAACTGGATATTCTTTTTTTTCGATATGACGCTAGTGACTGAAGCCCATCTTGGGGCGATGCTCGTATCACCAGATAATGTTGAGATTCCTGCAGCCCTATTTATGGGTGCAGTTATTCATCTGCTTTTAGGCACAGTATTTGATGTACTTCTCATGTTTTTCCTACACGCTTCCGGAAAGGATTATTACTGGCTTAAAGGCGGAATTTATGGAGCACTATTATGGCTTGTCTTTTTCCTGCTGATTCCCTCACTTCTTTTCAGTGAACAAACTTTCCGCAATGTAATCACAGCTGCTGTACACCTAATCACAAATGTAGTCTTTGGATTTGCTGCATCATTCTTGATTGTAAAACACAGCGAACGAGTAGAAAATCCTACGGCTTAAAGAGCACACCCCTATTTACTAAATGCGGTGGTTTCTCACCCTTTAATACGGCAAGAATATTACCAGCGGCGATCAAAGCCATTTTTGTTCGTGTTTCCTCCGTAGCGCTTCCTATGTGGGGCGCGAGAACAACATTATCCAGCTCAGCCAGGCCTGGAGTCAGCTCTGGTTCATGTTCGTAGACATCGAATCCTGCCCCTGCAATATCACCCGACTGCAAGGCATCAACAAGAGCGGCCTCATCAACCACTGGTCCCCGAGCTGTATTAATTATAATCGCTCCTTTCTTGAGACGCTTTAACTCTTTTTCTCCAATAAGATAACGTGTTTCTGGTGTTAAAGGTAGGTGCAGAGAAATAAAATCACTCTCATCAAGGATTTCACCGAGGGAGGCATACTCCACTCCCAGTTCATCTTCTTCCACCGGAGAAAGGGGCGATCTTTTGAAATAGAGAATGCGCATATTAAAACCGCGAGCCCGTCGAGCAACAGCTTTCCCTATGCGACCAAAGCCAATTATCCCTAAAGTTTTACCTACAAGCTCGCTGCCTAGTAAAAGCATCGGTCCCCATCCCTGAAAACGACCCTGACGTACAAAACGATCGGCTTCAACAATACGGCGCGAGACGGCCATTAACAGTGCCCAAGCCAAATCAGCAGTAGCCTCCGTGAGTACATCAGGTGTATTCGTTACCATGATGTTCTGACGCGTTGCCTCCTCCAGATCGATGTTGTCATAACCAACTGCAAAGTTGGCAATTACTTTTAACCTGGAGGAGGCATCCATCACTTCTTTATCTATGCGATCGTTCAACATGCAAAGAAGGGCATCACAGCCTTCTACCCCTTGAATAAGCTCCTCCTTGCTCAAAGGGTGATCCTCCGGGAAAAGCTTAAACTCACACTCCTGCTCTAGCTTCTCCATCCCTGCACGGGGAATCCTGCGCGTCACAAACACTTTCGGCTTCATTATCCTTCACTCCTTCCCAATAGACTAATGCACCCAGTATACGCCCTCATATTTAGGAATAAACGATCACCAGCGTTACACCGCTTAGCAGTACAAGAGCGGATAATATAAACCGCAGGTTAAGCAACTCCTGATCCTTTAGCAAAACCCAACTTACAAGCACTGTAAACAACGACTCCCCTGCTTTGATTGAATTTACCAGGGAGACAGGTGAAAAAAGAAGTGCAAAAAATATGGAGTACTGAGCCAAGCTGGACATAATTCCCGCCCATAGATAACCTCCTTTGAATATATTGTCGAAAGAGAGGAGGGTTTTTAAATCTCGATTTTGGCAAATAAACTGAGCACTGATCACCAAAAAAGCCGTCCAGGAACTGATTGTTACCCCAGCAAGGGGAAAAGGATAGTAGAGGACTCCAAATTTGCGGAAAACATTCCCTACACCGAAGGCTAGGCCAGATAAAACACCAAAAACAAGCCCCCATTTTAAAACCTGTTCAGCCGATTGGAAGTATCTTTCTTTTACACTCTCCTCGTTCTCCTCCTTTTTTGGCTGTGCTGTTCGGATCAGTGAAAGCTTCTGAAATTGCCCATCGTCTACTTTAGTCCTTGTTTCCCTGGAAACAAAATAAACGCCGATGAAAATAAGGGCAATGCCAATAAAACTTATTAAAGAGAGCCTCTCTTTTAAAAATATGATCCCCAGAATAACGGTGAACAGAGGAGCAGTAATCTTAAGTGCTGTCGCCCGGGAAGCGCCAATCCGCTCAATGCTCTCAAAAAGGGCAACCCTCCCCAAGTAGGAGGTTAAAAATCCGGCTACTACAAAAAACCAAAATACTATTTGGTTAAAACCTGGAACCGAATCCCAAAACAAGAGAGTTACCAGTAACACTAATGAATTAAATATAACATTAAT
>JAAZDR010000186.1 GCA_012512705.1 Bacillota bacterium | reverse complement strand
GGATGTCTATTCTCATGAATCGGATCGGGCTTGTTCCTAATTGGGCGAAGGAGAATACAAAGTCGGTTGTGGAGCAGGTTTCTTCTTTTTTTGGAGAGCGGGGTGTCAAGCTTTTAATCGCCGAAGAAAAAGAAGAGAACGGAGTTGGGCTGAAAGTAAAAGAAAAAGAGCTTAGAGAGTGGAAAGACAAAGTAGATATTGTTCTTGTTATTGGTGGTGATGGGACTATATTAGGTGTTGCTCGTCTTTTGGCAGGGCTTGATATACCGATCCTGGGGATCAATGTTGGACATAAAGGTTTTTTAGCAGAAATAGAAGCACAGGAGCTTTTTCCTTTTTTACATAAAATATTGGACGATGAGTACGAAATTAATAACAGAATGATGCTCAAAACCTCAGTTTTTCGTGATGGGCAAAAAGTGGCAGATCGTCTAGCGTTCAATGATGTTGTTGTCTCTAGAGGACCTTTTTCGCGGATAATTAAACTCGATACATTTGTTAATAATGATTTTTTAGAATCATATCCCGGTGACGGCTTAATCGTCTCCAGTCCAACTGGCTCGACCGGATATTCCCTTTCAGCGGGTGGACCAATTGTCAATCCGCAACTCAATCTTTTACTTATAACACCGATCTGTCCGCACAAGCTATATAGCCGCTCCGTTATTGTCAGTGATAAAGAGAAGATTAGGCTTATTGTCCGTTCCCGCCAGGCGGAAGTTTTTCTCACTGTTGATGGTCAAATCGGCTTTTCCCTAAAAGGCGATGATGAGGTTATTGTCCGCAAAGCAGAAGATGAGGTGCAATTAGTTTCTTTTGCCGACAATTCTTTTTATAAACTTTTACAGCGAAAATTGAAGGTTACCTAATATGGAGGTTAGACAATGTTAAGAGAGCTCCATATTCAAAATTTCGCCTTAATTGACGATCTTGCTCTGGAACTTCAGCCAGGTTTGAATGTCTTAACCGGGGAAACAGGTGCTGGAAAGTCGATAGTGATTGGTGCGATCGGGCTTCTGTTAGGTGAGCGTGCCTTTGCAGAACATATACGTGATGGAAAGGAACGAGCCCTTATAGAGGGTGTCTTTAAATTGTGCGGCAAAGCGTCAGCAATAAAAGAGTTTTTAGATGACGCCGCTCTCGACAGTGAGGATGAGCTGGTTATTACGAGGGAGCTCAGCCGTAGCGGCCGTAATATTTGCCGTGTTAATGGGCGCATTTTCCCTGTATCTTTTTTAAAAGAGTTGGGGCAGAAACTTTTTGATCTCCATGGTCAGCATCAGCCCCAATCCCTTTTGAGTGTGGAAAACCACTTAGAGATGCTAGATGCTTTTGGAGGGAAGGCTTTATTAGCCCTGCGTAGTGAGGTGGAAAAGCTTCACGACAAGCGTTTCGAAATTTTAAAAAAGTTGCAAACAATTGGTTGTGATCCTCAGGAGAGAGCCCGACGCCGGGAGATTTTGGAATACCAGATTCAAGAGATTGAAGGGCTATCTCCTACAGAAGAAGAAGAGGAAAAACTGCTTCGCAAGCGAAAAATTTTAAGTAATGCCGAACAGCTCTACAACACAGCCTTTGGAGTATACCGCGGTATATATAGTGGTGATGAGCAGCCGTCTCTAATCGATAGCTTACAATACTTTTGCGCAGAATTAAAAAAAGTTAAAAATTATGATCAGGCGCTTGAATCACCCAGCAACCTTCTAGAAGAAGCAAATACACTGCTTACTGAAGCAGCGTATGAATTGAGGAATTATACAGATAATCTGGAGTTTGACCCTCAGGAGTTAGAAAAAATTGAAGAACGTCTCTCGTGTTTACAAGATCTGAAAAGAAAATACGGCGGAACTGTGACTGAAGTGTTGGAATTTTTAGCAGCAGCCAAAAAAGAATTAAGTTTCCTCATTGAAAGTGAAGAAAACCTAGAAGCGTTAAACCATGAGCTTATAAGAGTTGAGAAAGAATACACTGCTGCGGCGGAGAGATTGTCGGCGTCAAGGAAAGGTGTTGGCCAGGAGTTGGAGAAGCTTTTAAGTTTTAACTTTAAGGCTTTAGCCTTGTCAGAGGCGAGATTTAAGGTTGGTTTCGAAGCGGATGATGGTTTTTCACCTCATGGTCGTGACAGAGTGGAGTTCTTATTTTCCGCAAACAAAGGAGAACCATTAAAACCATTAACAAAAATTATTTCTGGCGGGGAGATGTCACGGGTAATGCTCGCCCTAAAGTCTATTCTCGCCCGCCAAGATAGTATACCGACGTTAATTTTCGACGAAATTGATACCGGTATCGGCGGCACAACAATTAGAACTGTTGCCGAAAAGTTGGCGAATTTAAGCGTTGATCACCAGGTAATCTGTGTTACTCATAGTCCACAGATTGCCGCTATGGCTGATCATCATATTCTTTTGTACAAAGAAGTTTCCGGAGGGAGAACATTGACTAGGGCTAGATTGCTAAGCTTTACAGAACAAAAAAAAGAGATCGCCCGCATGCTAGATGGAAATAAGCTTACAGATTTGAGCATGGAACATGCAGCCAATCTTCTTGAACAAGGTAAAAACTATAAGAAAAAAATCAAAACTAACAGCACTTAGCCATTTTTATATTTGTGGTGTTATAATTTTAAAATTTTTGTTACTCAAGCGCAAACGATCAGCTACAAGAGCAATAAACTCTGAATTAGTTGGCTTCCCTCGTTGAGCATTAATAGTATAACCAAATAATTTTTTAATCGTATCGACATTATTTCTTGACCAAGCGACTTCAATGGCATGGCGAATAGCACGCTCGACACGGCTCGGAGTTGTTTCGAACTTTTCTGCAATGCGGGGATAAAGCACTTTTGTTACTGATCCTAAGAGTTCTATTTCTTGAACGACCATAAGGATTGCTTCACGAAGGTAGTGGTAACCTTTAATATGCGCCGGGATACCGATTTCATGTATTATTTCAGTCACCTCTTCTTCTAAGTTGTTTTTTTTCGCCTGAAGATTATTAAACTCGTTAAACTTTACTTTTTCCATTGCGCTGTTATTCCCGAGTTGTCTGATCCTATCTGCTAGAACCTCCATACTAAAAGGTTTTAAAATATAATATGATGCCCCCAATTCTACAGCCCTTTTAGTAATATTTTCATGACCAAAGGCTGTCAGCATGATTACCTTTGGTTTTTTCGTTTCTTGGAAGCTGTTAAGAGCCTCCAGCACGCCGATACCGTCCAAATGCGGCATAATGATAT
>JAAZDR010000001.1 GCA_012512705.1 Bacillota bacterium | reverse complement strand
GGTGTACGGCATCGAAACTGTTGATACTAAGAACTATTACTTTAATAAAGGTAAATGCTTTTATTGGATAACAATTATTGGTGAAGGAGATGCATTTTCGATTTTTAAGGGGATTTACCGGCAGCTGTAACAGGAATAGCTTTGTTCGGGCGTGCCTTTCGAGGTGCGTTTTTTATTTTGTCTTAAAAATGACGATATTAAAAAGCGGTTTTAAGAATTGCTTGATTCTGACAGTTGTTCAGGATTATAATAATTATACTAGTGTCATGATTTTATGTATTTTATCTGGTTGGTGGTTAAATGGTTTATGGTTCGCTGAACAAAATTAATTTTCCTACAAAAGCAGGGATGATGCAGATTCTCTTTAATAAAAGAGGGATTTATAGTTTGACTCTACCAGGGGCAGCAGCTGATTCCAAGCTTTTTAGAGATGGAACTGAGTATTCACACATTATCGCTGCAGACTTTCCCTGGCCCGGCTTTCTTCACGACCTGCAAAGCTATTTTAATGGAGTAGTAGTAGATTTTTCAGCATATCCGCTTGATCTAAATGGGTATTCTCCATTTGCCCTAAGGGTCTTAATGAAGACAAGGACGATAGCTTACGGCTGTCTGCAAACTTATGGTTCGCTCGCTAGGGATTTAGGTATCCCTGGTGGGGCAAGAGCAGTGGGACAGGCTCTTGGTAGGAATCGCCATCTTATTGTTGTCCCCTGTCATCGTATTGTTAGCAGTAATGGTGGGTTGGGTGGGTTTAGCAGCGGTCTGCATTGGAAAAAGTTTCTCCTCTCATTAGAGAAGTCTTTAGGAAACATCCTGAGGCATGAAACAACCTCAGGTTAATTTTATCTACGTTCAAACAATTATTTAAAGCTTCGACAGCTGCTGGGAGGTTCAAATTGGGAGGTTCAAATATTGTTACGTTATTTAAGTGCTGGAGAATCACATGGGCCGTGTTTGACAGCGATAATTGAAGGGTTGCCAGCTGGTCTTCCCTTTCCGAAGGAAGAGATTGATAGACAGCTCATCCGCCGCCAAAAAGGCTATGGACGTGGGGAGCGGATGTCGATCGAAAAAGACGAAGTGCATGTTCTTTCCGGAGTACGTCATGGTGAAACTATTGGTAGTCCGCTGGCCCTATCCATTCGCAACCGCGATTGGGAGAACTGGAAGGAAACTCTTTCTCCTTTCCATGCTGCATTTAATACCCGTGCCATAACTGTTCCTCGCCCTGGACATGCTGATCTCCCGGGAGGGCTTAAATATCATCGTTCCGATTTGCGCGACATCCTTGAACGAGCTAGTGCACGGGAGACAGCGATGCGCGTAGCCGTAGGTACGGTCGGTCGTATAATGCTGTCTTACTTTGGCGTAGAGGTTTTCGGACATGTCGTTTCTATTGGGAAAGTGAAAGCGGAGACTAAAGATTTGTCCGTTGAAGAGATTCGCAACCTCACCGAAGAATCACCGGTACGCTGTGCTGATGCTCAGGCAAGCCGGGAAATGGTTAAGGCTATCGAGGAGGCGAAAGCCTATGGGGATACTTTAGGTGGGGTTTTTGAAATAATTGCCTGTGGTCTTCCTGTTGGCTTGGGAAGCCATGTACACTGGGACAGGCGCCTTGACGGACGAATAGCAGGGGCTTTGATGAGTCTGCAGGCGATTAAGGGGGTTGAATTCGGGCTCGGCTTTGCTGCTGCGAGGAGTCGTGGCTCCGAGGTTCATGATGCGCTTTATTATACACCGGAAAAGGGGATCTCCCGTTTCACTAACCGGGCCGGCGGCCTGGAAGGGGGAATTACCAACGGCGAAGCCCTTGTCGTTCGCGCAGCGATGAAACCAATACCGACACTTAATCGTCCTCTACCCAGTGTTGATCTCCAAAAGAAACAAGAGATAAAGGCTACAGTAGAACGTTCTGATGTTTGTGCAGTGCCCGCAGCTTCTGTAGTCGGTGAGGCCATCGTTGCCTGGGAGCTAGCCTGCGCTTGGAAGGAAAAGTTTGGCGGAGATTCTATTTTAGAAATGCAGGAGGCTGTGGACCGTTATAGGGAATATATAAAAGGCTTTCTACTCTAGAGGGGGACGGGGATGGTTGTGGCAACTATAAAAATAGATCTTGGAGAAAAAAGTTATCCTATTATCGTTGGCTTTAATCTTCTGGATAAGCTGGGGGAAGAATTGAGGCGACAACTGCCCGGAGTAGAGAAGGCACTTGTTATCAGCGATCGAATAGTTGCCTCCCTTTGGGGAGAACAATGTTTGCTTGCTTTAAGGGATGCAGGTTTTCATCCTAAACTTGCGTCAATCCCTCCTGGGGAAAAGAGCAAAAAGTTGTCCGTGGCAGAAGAACTTTATGGGCACGCCTTGGATGCCGATTTGGATCGACGCTCTCCGATAATTGCTCTTGGCGGTGGGGTAGTGGGTGATCTTGCTGGTTTTGTCGCAGCCACTTTCCTGCGGGGTGTGCCTTTTGTACAGGTGCCGACAACGCTCTTGGCGCAGGTTGACAGCAGTGTAGGAGGCAAAGTGGCTGTCAATCACCAGCGGGGCAAAAACTTGATTGGTTCCTTTTATCAACCGTCTCTCGTACTTGTTGATCTTGATCTTTTGCAAACTCTTGATGAGCGACAGTTTAAAGCTGGTTTGGTTGAAGTTGTCAAAGCTGCTGCTGTCTGGGATAAAGCTTTTTTCTTATGGCTAAACGAAAATTTTTTTAATTTATTAAAAAGAGAAAGCAAGACAATACACGAAGCAGTTTTTCGAGCGATCACGATCAAGACTGAAATTGTTTCCCGTGATGAACATGAAAAAAATCTACGACGTATTCTCAATTTTGGTCATACCTTTGGGCACGCCTTGGAGGCGGTAACAGAATATGACTACTACTTGCACGGAGAGGCGGTGCTTGTAGGGATGAAGATGGCAACTACTGCTGCTTGGAAAATGGGCTTCCTTTCTAAAAATGAATATGAGCAGCTACAGGGTCTTTTTGCTTCTTTCGGCTGTTACCCTCTGCCAAATGAGGTTGCACCGCAAAAGATAATTGAAGCGTTAAATTATGACAAAAAGAGGGAGGGGGAGCGGATTATTTTTATCCTTCCGCAGTCTATAGGAAAGGTTCTCGCTAGCAGCCTGCCGGAAGAAATCATTGAAGCGGTATTGCATAGCTATATTTGACAAGAAGGAATTTTTTTAGGTAAAATTGTATCCTGAGGTGGTTATTCTTGGCGGATAGTCAAGAACTTTGTCGTCTCCCAAAGAATATAGACGGGAAGGGGTATAAGGAATACAAGAGCATTCGCGGTGAATATAGGTTCCCCAAGGGGACACTGTATATTGATCATGTGCAGGGCGACCCTTTTGCTGCACCGTCTTGTTTACGATACCGGGTTGAGGCTGAAAAAGCTCAGTTTCCGGAGCAGCTTTACCGTACACGTGTGCGACGGGTGGCACTACAGGACTTTTTAACACGTCAATTTGCTCAAAGCCTAGAAGCTGTTGTTCAGGGCAATCGTGGATCTGGGAAAAGCGGCCTAATTGAAATTGATCAATGCGGACAGGAAATTTTGTAGCGCACAGCGATGCTTGTTACGCCTTCTTATATGGAGG
>JAAZDR010000185.1 GCA_012512705.1 Bacillota bacterium | reverse complement strand
GAACTGCTTGACAGGTTACAGGTTAAGCTGAGGGTATATCCAGACCGTTTAGAGGTTCGGGGAATTATCCCGATAGAAGATATAGCGAATCCTAAATGCTGTTGACCTTTTAAGGTTGATATTAGTGTCTGCATTTCAGGTTTTCTTGGTATTTAGTTTTGTGAAATATTAGTCATTTTAAACAGCTTCGTGTCTTAAGTGAACAAGAACAGGAACGCTACGAAAAGATGTTGATGCTCGCCTCTAACCTATATAACGAGTTTTTTTTCATGCAGAAGAAAACGGAAAACATTGAGAAAGTGATGGCCAAAAGCTATGATTTATATAAGAGTATGAAAGAGCAGAAAATAAATAAGGAGTTGCAGCAGTTAGCTTTACAGGTGGCGGGAGAGATACATGAGATAAAAAAGGATTCGGTGCGTATCTTGGCGGGGCTGTCCAAGATTCTTAAAGTGCGCAGCGATAGGGATATGTATCTTTCCGAAATACTAGAGTTAGTAATTAAAACCAACCGTAATTATAGCCATAGTTTAAAAAAAGATATTCAGTTTCATCTTTCAATTAACAATGACTTAAGTGTATCTGAGATATATCCGCTGCTCGCTATTTTCAACAATATTGTCTCTAATGCGATTGAGGCGATAATCAAGAAAGGTAAGGTGATTATTTCTGCAGACTGTATTGAGGATGGAAAAAAGATGCTGGTTTCGGTCTGCGATGATGGGCAACCGATTAATAAGAAGGATCGGGAGCTAATTTTCGAGCCCGGTTATACCACTAAGTTCAGTGCGGATGGCGCCCCCTCTACGGGGATAGGTCTTGCCTATGTAAAGGGTCTAGTCGAAGACTTCAAGGGGAGGGTATGGGTAGAGTTTGAAAAAAACAGAAATGTTTTCATATACTGTTGCCCACAGACTCTTTGCAAGGAGGAAACCATAAAAAATGAACTATTCTTTTTATGTAATTGATGATGATCTTGCCTGCCGGCGGATTTTGGCACAGATAATTGAAGGGGAGGGACTGGGGGAGGTCGTCGGAGAACTCCCTGACGGTCGAGGGGATGTTGTAGCAAAAATTATGTATAAACTCCCTGATGTGGTGCTTATTGATCTACTAATGCCTGGAAAGGATGGAATCGAAATCGCGGAAAGGTTAAAGGAGCGCGACTTCAGCGGAAAGATTGTGATGATCTCCCAGGTGGAGAATAAAGATATGGTTGCCCAGGCTTTAAAGAAGATTTAAAGGAATCTGCTGAAGTGAAAGCAATCGAGCAAAGGGTACGTCGTGCTGTAAGACGCGCTATGGAAAATATAGCTGCACTGGGACTGGAGGATTACGGCAACCCGCATTTCGAAAGGTATAGCTCCAAGTTTTTTGATTTTAGTGAGCTGCGTCAGAAGATGCGTGAATTAAAAGGAGAGGTAAAAAACAAACCCCGTATTCGTATTAGCATCAAACAATTTGTTAACGCGCTCTATATGGAAGTGCATGGTTAGTCTAGCAACAGTTGGCGATTATTAAAAGTAAGTGAAGAATTGGATTTATTTCGCACTGTTCGGTAAATTCTAACAGTTGTCAAAAAGTTTATTTTTTAGTATAATTAGCTTAAAACAAATTAAAGCGAAGTGTAGATTATGGTAATTCGTGACTATCTTGCCCGAAAACTTGAAAACGGCACAGTGCATGTAACCTTAATTGAGCCTATAAAGCTGGTTCCAGAGGCTGCAAGCCGCCTTGCCCGCACTGCGCAGGAGGTAGGAAGCGATCTCATATTAGTTAGCGGGAGCAGTGGCCTTACACAGCGCAGACTTACGGAAACTGTAAAGGCGATCAAGAATAAGGTTAGCATCCCGGTTGTTTTCCTGCCCGGTGGGGGAGGCGCTCTTTCTTTTGATTTTGATGCTTATTTCTTCCTCAGCCTATTAAATTCGCGCAACAACAGGTTTATTACCGGGACTCATTCTAAAATTTCTCCAGTTCTTAAACGCTTAGAGGTGGAAGTTGTTCCTGTAGGCTATATAGTTGTTGAACCCGGAATGAAGCTTGCTGAAATCGGAGACGTTGACCTGGTTCCCCGGGACAATACTTGGTCAGCGATTGGTTATGCTACTACTGCTGAGTTTTTTGGTATGAGTTATGTGTACCTGGAAGCGGGCAGCGGAGCAGCTCAGCCAGTTCCAGCTAGTATGATCCGTGCGGTAAAAAAGGAGATCTCTATTCCTCTAATTGTGGGCGGCGGTATCCGGACAGCTATTGATGCGCGGCGGGTGCGTCAGGCAGGAGCGGATGTTGTGGTTACCGGGACAGTTATTGAGAATGCCGGCTACCGGGAACGTTTGCGTTCGATTCTCAGTGCACTTAAAGAATAAGTGATAATTCAGGCGACTCAAGTAATTCTAAAAGCTTAGCAAAAACGACCGCTAATCAGGCAGGTCGTTTTTTTATTCGGCAGCTAAAGAAATAATAACCCTATAAAGGCACTTAGGAGAAGGATTAATATTGGATGAATCTTTGTCCAGACTATGAAGGCAAAAATAGAGCTCCCTAACAAAAAGCTCTGCCAGTTAAGAAAGACTTCCTTGGCGATCAGGACGGCCGCTAGCGCTATTAATGAAAGAACTGCCGGGCGTAGGCCACGCATAAATGCTTGTACCTGGTGATGACTGCTAAAACGCGTTAAGAAGCGTATTATCAAAAGTAGAATTACAAGGGAGGGGGTTATGACTCCTACTGTCGCACTTATCGAGCCTAAAAAACCAGCAGTGCGTAGACCGACAAAGGTTGCTGAATTTATTGCTATTGGACCGGGTGTGACTTCAGCTACCGCAATAATATCGATAAACTCTGTTGTTGTTAACCAACCGTGATTCTTGATGATTTCTTTTTCCATCAGCGGTATCATCGCATACCCGCCACCAAAGCTAAAAAGCCCGATCTTTAAGAAAGTAAAGTATAGTTTAAGCAGAATCATTTTCTTTTTTTATCTCCTCCCGGTAAAAAAGTAGCCCGCAGATTCCTCCGAATATAATAATTAAAATTGGATGGACGTTTAGAAATAAGCTGGCAGAAAGAAAGATCAAAAAAAGGTAAAGGTTTTTTAATTTTCGAAGCTGCCGATAACCGAGTTTGAGAACTGCTGCAGCGATTAGGGCTGCTACCGCAGGGCGAATTCCGGCAAATGCTTTCTGAACGGCCAGGCTTTCACGAAACTGCAGAAAAAATGTGGCAAGGAGAAGAATAATCAAGAAGGATGGTAATACAGTCCCCAGAACGGCGATTAGGGCCCCAGGTAAGCGGCGTAAGCGGTATCCGATAATCACAGCAGTATTGACTGCAATTGCCCCTGGTGCTGACTGGGCCAAGGCGAGGGTTTCGAGAAAGCTTTCGTCAGTAATTATATCTCTCCGCTCCACCAGCTCAGTGCGAATGATCGGCAGCATCGCATAGCCGCCGCCAATAGTAAAAGCACCGATCTTGAAAAAAATAAAAAAAAGTGTAGCTAAAGGTATTGTGATTGGCTTAGTTTCCGATTTTTTCTTCACTTGTTTATTATCCAACTTTCACCCAACTCTTTCAGCTAATTTTAGTTGAGATTCAACGTTTAGTTTAGTTTTGCACTTGAATATTTAAGCGCTCTCTGTAATATCCATAAACAAAAAGCAAATGAGGAAGGCTAGTGTAAGATGCAATTTATTATATACGCTCCGGTGAAGGTAAAAAAACGCATGTTTTTAATTGTTATGTTACTAGTAATTCTAACATGTTTAGTTTTATATAGGATATATTACCGCACCCAGAATACCGTTTCTCCTCTACCATTAACTGGCATTGTAATAGCTGTAGACCCTGGACATGGGGGATATGATCCAGGTGTTTTCAAGGAAGAGCTCGTTGAAAAAGAGATTACTTTACAGATTGCGCTTAGCTTACGCGGTTTTTTACAGCAGGGTGGCGCCACAGTAATTATGACACGTGAAACTGACAAGGATTACGCCACGATGCCGACCGGACCATTAAAACAGCGCGACCTCAGCGAGCGCTTAAAAATTATCAGCGAGGCCGGACATCTGGATGCATTGATCAGCATTCATTTAAATTCTTTCCCAGCTCCTGTTTACCGCGGTGCACAAACATTTTATAGCGAAGAATCTGGAGAAGAGAGCAAATTGCTGGCCTCGCTTATTCAGGAGGAACTAATTCGTGTATTACAAAATACGAACCGCGGAATCAAAACAGGCGATTTCTACCTTCTAAAGCATGCTCCTTGCCCGGCAGTAATTGTCGAAGCTGGCTTTTTGACCAATCCTGAGGAAGCAAGCTTACTGTCAACTCCTGAATATCAGAAAAAAATAGCTTGGGCAATATATTTAGGAACTATCCGCTTTGTGAAAAACAATATGTAGGCTTACTGCCTACTGTTATCTAAGCTGTTTGCGTCTGTGTTTTATTTTTTGCGCTCTTTCTTTTTCCAGATCTTGAATCGCGCGTAGAACACTCTTAAGGGGAGTAATGAGCATCTTTTGTTCTTCAGTGGAAAGTTTTTCCGAGAGGTTTTTAAACCGATATTCCCTTCGATGAAAGGCTAACCGTGCCAACTGGCGTCCCTGTGAGGTCAAGGCTACACGGACTACACGCCGATCATTTTCGTCCCTTTCTCGCTGGACGAGATTTAGCTCTACCAGGCGGTTGACAAGACGAGTAGCGGCACTTTCTGCCATGTATATATCTGCGCTCAGCTTGCCCATTGTCAGGTTATCGTTAAAATAAAGAACGAGCAGGGCGTTCATCTGACCAGGGGTGATCCCATGCCCTTTTAGCTCTTTGTTTTCCTCAGCTCTAAGATAATGCATTAATTTCGGAAAAAGAACTTGAATGGCGGAGGTAAAGCTGTCAGGGTTTTTATAATCTGCCATCTAAGCAAAAGCCCCTTTCAAAGCGATTATTCCGTTTTAGTCAATAATATGGTAATAAACTGCCTATGTCAAGGAAAGATAATAGAGCAGCGGCAGGATTTGTAAGTCAAAGAGAGAATTAATTTAAAAAGAAATTTTTTTCGGATAAGTTCGATATAAGTCTGGAGGTTTTAACTTATGGATTGTAAAAACATTAATCTTACACACGAAGAATCGCTGGCAATTATAACTATTAACCGTCCACCAGTAAACGCCTTTAATGAAGAAGTAATTGTTGAGCTAAACAGCCTTCTTGATTATTTGGAAGAAAGTGAGCAAGTGAGAGCGATAATAATTACCGGCAGTGGTAAAGCTTTCGTGGCGGGTGCCGATATTTCCGGTTTTTTAAAGATGGGGGAGGCAGATGCTGACGCTTTTATTGCTGAAGGCCAAAAACTTTTTAACCGGATTGAAACATATCCAAAAATTGTGATTGCAGCTGTAAATGGTATCTGCCTTGGTGGCGGTTGCGAGATGGCCATGGCTTGCGATCTAAGGTTTGCTGCAGAGAGCGTAAAATTCGGTCAGCCGGAGATTAATCTTGGGCTCATTCCTGGATGGGGCGGAACACAGCGTCTGCCTAGTCTTATAGGTAAAACAAAAGCAATGGAGTTTTTACTCACCGGCAGCACATTTACTAGTCAGGAAGCCCTGAGTCTAGGGTTGGTAAACAAAGTATTTGCTGACAGTGCTCTTATAGAAGAATCAAAGAAAATTGCCGCTCGGTTGGCGTTACAACCTCCCCTAGCGATAAAGGCGATTAAGGAGCTTCTTTCTAACGGTCACGCTTCAGATTTTACCCGGGGATTGAATAGGGAGCGAGAGGCCTTTGTAAGTCTTTTACAAACAGAAGACGCTCAGGAAGGGATCAAAGCTTTTTTGGATAAAAAGAAACCCGTATTTAAAGGAAAATAGGTACTAAAAAATTCCAGGCGCTTGAGCGGCTGAAATTTTTTTTAAGCAAAAAAGGTAATAAAAGGTATATGTCGAATAATGTAAGTGTGATTATATAATTAGCATATACAGCAGGAGGAGACGATGAAAAGGACGGATATCTGCGCCTTGCGCCCGGGAATGGTCTTGGCAAGGTCTATTTATGACCGAGGGGGAAATTTGCTTTTAGGGGCAGGTGTGAAGCTCAAACCTCAGTATATACATCAGTTGCGGCAATTGGGCTTTCCTGCAGTCTATGTTGAAGACGCACAGATTAAGGATGTAATTGTTGAAGATGTTATCTTTGAAGAGACGCGAATGGAAGCGGTACAGGAAGTAAAAAAAATTATGACAACAATCGAAGCAACTGGAGAAGGGAAGGGAGAGCTCCCCTCGATTAGGAAAAAACTAGCTAAAGTAGTTGCAAACATAGTAGATGAACTGCTAGCTAACCCTGATGTTATGGTCAACCTAACGGATATTAGAACTGCAGACAGCTATACCTTTGCTCATTCTGTAAATGTAGCAGTTCTTTCTGTCTTAACTGGCATTTCTATGGGATATAGTCGTATGAAGCTCGATAGATTAGCTATCGGTGCAATTATCCATGATCTCGGGAAGACAAAGATACCGCTTAAAATATTAAATAAAGAAGGGTTTTTAACTAAGTCAGAATTTGATAAAATAAAAAAACATCCTTTCTATGGGTATGAGATTGCTAGAAAACAGAACGATCTTAGCGCAGATTCCTGTCAGATTATTTATCAGCACCATGAACGGGGAGATGGTAGTGGCTATCCCCTAGGTCTAGTTAGTTCAGAAATAAATGAGCTGGCAAAAATCGTTGCGCTAACAGATGTTTACGATGCTCTGGCGGCAAACCGTCCTTATAGAAAAGCTTTGCTGCAGCATCAAGCTTTGGAAATTATCTATGCGCAGACTGAAAAATTCGATCCGGAAATAATATGCTGTTTTTCAAAACATATTGCGGCTTATCCGATCGGTACTTATGTTGAACTCAGTTCTGGAGAAAGGGGAATCGTTGTTGGCAATACCATCGGTAATCCGCTGTGCCCTACAGTTCGTATAACACACAAAGATAAGGGTATACCTTTAAGAGAACCATTTGAAAAAAATCTTGTAGAAGAACTTGACATTGTCGTCTCCAAGGTGCTTGATGATGGAGAGGAGCTTCGTGAGGAGGAAGGGCTAGTATCTGTAAAGGAGAGTTGAAAGGTGAGCAACCTTGTATTTGTTTGTGTGCTGCCGCACCCACCGCTGATCATTCCTGCTATAGGTAAGGGTGATTTAGAAAGGGTTGCTAATACTGTCACGGCTTATAAAAATATGGCCCAAAAAATAGCTCATTTGGAGCCTGATAGACTGGTGATTATTATCCCGCATGGCCCTGTTTTTCATGATCGGCTCGTACTTGTTGCTGAGGAAAAAATTGAAGGGGATTTTGCACAATTTAACGCTCCCCAGGCAAAAGTAGCTTTGCAAATTGATCAGGAACTCTGCCATTTGATAGTGCGGGAAGCAAGTGCCATTGGCATAGAAACTTTCCTATTGGATCAGCGCAGGGCGTTGGAATACGGTATTTCTCTCAGGATGGATCACGGCGCGGGAGTTCCCTTGTATTATCTAGCAGAGGCCGGGGTGAGAGGATACGGGATTCATCTGACGATTGGAATGCTTCCTTACCGGCAGCTTTTTCATTTTGGTGAAGCACTGCGGCAGGCGATTGAAAAGAGCGGCTGCCGGACAGTGATCGTTGTCAGTGGCGATTTTTCACATCGTTTAATCCGGGGTGCCCCTGCCGGATATCATCCGCAGGGCAGAGAGTTTGATCAAAAATTGATTCAATACCTTAAAGACTATCAGGTAGAAAAGATCCTGAATATGGACCCGCAGCTTATTGAAAATGCGGCGGAGTGTGGTCTGCGTCCCTTGATTATCGCCCTAGGAGCCCTTAATGATTTCGAAGTGGAAACAGAGATTGTTTCCTATGAGGGGCCTTTTGGTGTTGGCTATCTTGTTGCGGGACTAACGCCTCGGCAAAAAGAAGGAAAAGAGGAGAACGAATATGTAGCGCTAGCTCGTCAAGCCTTAAATAAATACGTGCGTGAAGGGGTACGTATAAAAGCCGAGAAGCCGTTAAAGGAGAAATTTAAGCGCCGGGCGGGTGTCTTTGTTTCTTTAAAAAAAGGGGAGAAACTACGGGGTTGTATCGGCACTTTTGTCCCAACACAGCCTAATCTGGCTGAAGAAATCATTGAAAACGCCATTAGTGCTGGAACAAGGGACCCTCGTTTTCCACCGCTTGCTGAAGAAGAACTGGAACAGATCAGCTATGCGGTCGATATACTTTCTCCTCCGGAAGAGGTAAATAGCCTGGAAAGGCGTGATCCAAAACTCTATGGGGTAATTGTACGCTGGGGTGAACGCAAGGGGTTATTGCTTCCGGATTTAGAGGGAATAGATTCAGTTGAGGAACAGCTTTCGATCGCCAGACAAAAAGCGGGCATTGCCCCTGAAGAGCAGGTTGAAATTTACCGTTTTCGTGTAGAACGTTACCGTTGAAAAATATTCTAGTTCCTGGAGAGTGATTTGATGCTTG
>JAAZDR010000184.1 GCA_012512705.1 Bacillota bacterium | reverse complement strand
CCCGTAGCTCAGCTGGATAGAGTAACTGACTACGAATCAGGAGGTCCGGGGTTCGAATCCCTGCGGGCGCGCCAAAAGAAAATGCCGCAACTAGATTAGGTTTGCGGCATTTTTTCATCATTGGAACTTGTAGTTTTTAACCTACTAAAAGAAGTTTTTCTTTGTTTTGATTAATATAAGAGGGTCTTTTTTGGCTGATCGTGAGATGGCAGAACGTGAAGCGGCAAGGGAGCCGGTGTCTTGACAATAGGTGTCCTTTTACGTTAAACTTACTTTGTCATAGATTACTGTCAACAAAGAGAGGCTTGAGAAGTGGATGACGCCTATTATATGAATGAGGCGCTTAAAGAAGCGCATAAGGCTTTGGCAAAAGCAGAGGTCCCGATTGGTGCTGTTATAGTCTACGAGGGAAAGATCATTGCTCGTGCTCATAACCAACGTGAAAAGAATCATGATGCTACAGCACATGCAGAAATATTGGCTCTTCGCAAAGCAGGTGAAGTCCTTGGGGGATGGCGACTTATAGGCACCACGCTTTATGTTACCATAGAACCCTGCCCGATGTGTGCTGGGGCGTTGGTACAAGCGCGCGTTTCGCGGCTCGTTTACGGGGCTGCTGATCCGAAAGCAGGAGCGGCAGGGACGCTTTGTAATCTTGTTGATGACGAGCGCTTTAACCATCGTTTGGAGGTAACAGGAGGAGTCTTAGAAAAAGAAAGCAAAAAACTGATGCAGGATTTTTTCCGCTCCTTGCGTAGGGCTGTTCAATGAAGTGTTCTTTAGGGCGACTATTAAAATGAGATATAATTATAATGGATGAGGAGAGATGGCCGAGTCCGGTTGAAGGCGCGCGACTCGAAATCGCGTAACGGTGAGAGCCGTTCGTGGGTTCGAATCCCACTCTCTCCGCCATAAATTTTAAAAAGGGATTTAAGTTCTAAATAGCGCAAGTCATGCCTTATTAACTAGTGGTATGTCTTGCGCTATTTTTTAAAATTTATTAGGTTTATTTGATTGAAATGTTGACTAAAAACTGCCGTTTGAGCAGCAGTCTTGCAAATATCGCCTTTTTGCTAACTTCCAGTTTAATTTGTGCCCTGACTGCGAATCTGAGCGGAGCCCTGTTACGGGTGCTCGTTTTTTGTTTTAGGTGTGTATTTTATCATCACAGCGTTCCTTGATGTTTAATCAGAGTTTGTTATAAAATAAAATTGATACTAAGGGAAGGGGCAATTCTATGAAACTTATCTATAAAGGGAAGACCAAAGATGTTTATCTTTTAAATGACGGAAACTTTCTGCTTAAATTTAAGAACGATCTTACTGGGGAAAACGGTGTCTTCGATCCCGGCGCGAATACGGTGGGGCTGACAATGGCTGGTGCTGGTAAGGCTGCTTTAAAACTATCAAAGATGTTTTTTGAGCTATTAGAAGGAAAAGGGGTGCCGACCCATTACCTTGACTCCGATCTTGGAGCGAGAACGATGAAGGTAAAACGCGCAGAACTTTTTGGTCAAGGCTTAGAGGTAATTTGTCGCTACCGGGCGGTCGGCAGCTTTTACCGGCGCTACGGGGCGTATGTTGAGGAAGGGCAGCCCCTAGATGCTTTTGTGGAAATTACTCTGAAGGACGACGAGCGCGGGGATCCACCGATTACAGAGGATGCCCTAGTTATGCTCGGTATCCTTTCACCGAGCGAGTATAGAATATTAAAAGAGCTCACCAAAAAGACTGCTGCTCTCGTTAAGGCAGAGCTTGCCAAAAAAGATATCGAACTCTATGATATAAAGCTTGAATTCGGGCGGGTCGATAAAGGGAAGGAGATTGCTTTGATCGATGAGATCTCTGGCGGGAATATGCGGGCTTACAAAAACGACTGTTTTATAGGGCCGCTGGAGCTGGCACAATTGATGCTTGGTTGAACATGCCAGCAGAAATAGACCGTATATATTCATTAAAGGAGCTCCCAGCTAAAAGGGAGCTCCTTTAATGAAAAGAAGACGATAATCTTTTCCTTCGCTAAGGTTATACTATTACAGGAGGGTGATCGCATGCACTTTAAAATAAAGCTCTTTTTCATACACACCTTCTTTTGTGTTCCTTGCCGTCGGCTGCGGCGGCCGCGGGAGCGGAGGAGACAGCGATAGTAATAGCAAGGTTGGAGAAAATAAACAGCTACAGGCGATGGAAGAGATAAATTACAAATTAATAGAGATAATGCAGCAGGCGAATTTGATCCCTGTGATAAAGAAACTAACTGCAGAAGGAGGAACCAGCGAAGTGCAAGGAGCGGAAGAGCAAGAACAACAAGAGCAGGGAGAAGGAGCTCAGCAAGGGGAACGGCAAACCCAGCAAGGCGGAAAAGCCCAACAAGAGCAGCAGCGATTTGAATTGACTTTTGATGAAACCATCTTAGGGCAAGTGCTGCAAAGAGAGATCGAAGCTGAAGCCGAGCCTTCTGAAGATGGCGGGCAGATGCAGCAGCCTCCTAATTCTGTAAATGAGATTTGGGAGCAGATTAAGCTTTCCATCACCGTCCTGCACGAGCAGTGGAATAATTTGGAGCCGCTTCTTGTTCAGAGGAATCTGGCCCAAGTGAAATTAAATGATTTCGAGGAGAAACCTTGATCAGCTAACAATATCAAGTATTGAGGAAAACTCATTAGGAACGCTGGTAGCAGCAAATGAGCTTACTGCTCACCTGTCTGGGTTTATGTTTTCGTTTGCTGAAGATAGAGCCTTAGTATACGAATTAAAATCATTTTTGAGGGATATTCTGCTCGAAGCAGCTGTTGATAATTATGGTGAAGCGCAAGCCAATCTAGCCTATATGCAGGAACAACTGCCGAAAATCAATGAAATGTTAAAGGAGAAAAAGGGCAAAGAGCAAGCTGAGAAGCTGAGACTTGCCTTAGATGATCTAAAACGGGCGTTAGACGAGGAAGATGCTGCTCTTCTCAAGGTAAAAGCAGTAGTAGTGATTGAAAACCTGCTTCAGATCAGCAAAAAAATATAGTAAAATTGTTAATAAAAATTGTTGCTGAGAGCTGCCGATAAGGATCTGGAGTGTGAATCTCAGTAAGCAGCAAACTATACGTGCAGCGGACTCCGATGGTAACTTAAGCCCAAAGAGCCGCTGCACTTTTTACTGCTCAATGTTCCGGTGCTCCTTCGTAAGTAGAGTGTTGAGAATTATATTCATTAACCCGCTGGTATTCATTTAAAAACTGGTTTTGTGAAAGTTTGGCAACTTGATCCCTGATCACGGCGATGTGTTTCTCTTCTGCTTTGGCTAAATCCGCAAAAAGAGCGGCAATTTCTTCGTTTTCGCTGTCTTGAGACTCGCGCATATAGCGGACATATTGAATTAAGGCCTGTTCTTTTTGACGCAGGGCCTCTTCGAGATGACTTAATGTATGCATTGGAGTACCTCCTAGAGTCGATTTATTATTTTTATAGTGTATCCTCAATCAGAAATTTAATTTAAATATGGTAATAGAAATATTAGGGAATAGGGGTTTTATGCCCAGGAGAGGCATCAACATTTGCGCTCGTCTATTAATTCCGTAAAGTTATCGAAAAGATGAAGAGTTTAAGAAACAATAAAGAAATAATTAAGGTGATGAAGTCAGAAAATAACATTTCTGGCTTTTTGTTCTCCAATGAAGTTTATAAAATGAGGGGAAGGAGTAAAGAAGCTTTTTAGCGAAATATATTTAACTGGATATCTTTGTTTCTTTTATATACCCTCGTACCTCTACTATTGCCAGTAGTGGGATGTTCTGCCTATTTATTCTAAATTTTAAACGATAAAGGGGCGACATAAGTTGAAGTATATAGTTGTCTTAGCTGATGGGATGGCTGATTACCCGCTCGCTGAGCTTGATTATAAAACGCCGATGCAGGTGGCCGCCAAACCGGTTATCGATTGCCTGGCCGCGAAGGGCAAAACCGGACTAGTAAAAACGATTCCTGATGGTTTCCAGCCGGGAAGTGATACGGCCAACCTTTCAGTAATGGGCTATGACCCGCTTTGTTATTATAGTGGCCGCTCCCCCTTTGAAGCGGCGAGTATGGGCGTTGAGCTGCGCGACTCCGATATTACTTTTCGCTGTAACCTTGTGACCCTCTCTGAAGAAAAAGTTTACGCACAAAAAAAAATGCTTGATCACAGTGCCGATGAGATATCAACAGCAGAGGCGCGTGAGCTAATAGAAGCCGTGAATGACCAACTGGGTAGGGGAAAAATGCATTTCTACCCTGGGGTAAGCTACCGGCACCTACTCGTCTGGGAGGAGGGGCCGTACGATTGGGAACTGATCCCGCCGCATGATATATTGGGACAGAAGATAGAACCCTATCTACCACAGGGGCGCGACAGCGCTCTTCTGCAGGAGCTGATGGAAAGTAGCGTTCCCTTACTTTCGAAGCACGCTGTAAATAAAAGGCGGCAGGAGAGAGGGCTCCGCCCGGCTAATTCCCTCTGGATCTGGGGAGAGGGGAGAAAGCCACGGATGCCAAGCTTTTATGAAAAATTTAAGCTGCGAGGTGCGGTTATCTCTGCTGTTGATTTAATAAGAGGGATCGGCATAATCGCTGGACTGAAAGCAATTAATGTTGACGGCGCTACTGGTACATTTCATACAAATTACCGCGGCAAAGCAGAGGCTGCACTTAACGCTTTGAAAAGAGGATATGATTTTGTTTATATTCATATAGAAGCGCCGGATGAATGTGGGCATCGTTTTGAAGTCGAGAAGAAGGTTAAAGCAATCGAGCGAATCGATGCCGAGGCTGTTCGCATATTAAAAGAGACGCTTGATTCATGGGGTGACGACTATAAGCTACTTATTCTGCCGGATCACGCCACTCCTCTTTCTCTGCGGACGCATACTGCTGATCCGGTTCCCTTTTTGCTCTATAACAGCTCTTCGCCGCGAACCAATCCTGTGTCTGGTTTTGATGAGGTTTCGCTTAAGGATTCCGCACTCTTTTTGGCGGAAGGGCATAAGCTTATGGAGTTCGTTTTAAAAGCTTGAGCGGAAGCAGGGGAACAAATTGTTGGAGGTTAGCTAACTATGAAAGAAATATATTATAAGAGCACGCGGGGAGAGCAGCATCTTGTTTCAGCTGCAGAGGCGATCCTTACCGGGCTTGCACCTGATGGCGGGCTGTTTGTTCCGACTTATATCCCTCGCTTAGAGCAGGGTTTGGAAAAACTGGTAGGTTTGCCTTACCAAGAGCTGGCCTTACAGATTATTAAACCTTTTCTCCCTGATTTTAGCGTGGAAGAATTGCGGGATTGCCTTGCACGTGCCTATGACGAAAAATTTGACACTCCGCAAATTGCGCCGGTGGTCAAACACAGCGGTCTTTATTTTTTGGAGCTATTTCACGGACCAACTCTTGCTTTTAAAGATCTGGCCCTGGCAATCCTGCCGCATCTTTTAAAGGTGGCTGTGAGCAAATTAAAGATCAATAAAGAAGTGGTAATACTAACAGCTACCTCTGGGGACACGGGGAAAGCAGCGCTTGAAGGTTTTGCCGGTGTAGAGGGGACAAAGATTATTGTCTTTTTCCCCGAACACGGCGTGAGTGAGATTCAAAAACGGCAGATGGTTACCCAAAAAGGGGAAAACACATATGTTATTGGTATTGAAGGTAATTTCGATGATGCCCAGAACGGCGTAAAAAAGATCTTTGCTGATCCGTTGTTGAGAGCAAGAATGGCTTCTCAGGGCTTGGTTTTTTCTTCTGCTAATTCGATAAATATCGGTCGCCTGGTGCCGCAGATTGCTTATTATTTTCCCGT
>JAAZDR010000183.1 GCA_012512705.1 Bacillota bacterium | reverse complement strand
TGCTATGCTAGAGCTGGCAAAACCTGCAATTGAAGGACTGTTTGAGACCCAGTGGGCTTCGAGCTGGGATGAAGTCCTCAACATCAATTAAAAGCATATTCTGCCCCCGGAAAACCGGGGGCAGAAAAAATTTTATCCTAAAAACAAGAGTATTAAAAATAAAAGAAGAGCGCACTGCGCTCTAATAAAACCTTTGGTGTTCGTGCCAGGGGTTATTTTTTAGCGGGAATTTTTTATTTTCCGCAGCATCAACCAAGAAAGAATTAATAGCGGTGGGGTGGCCAGGTGTGTAAGGGTAAAAAAGCCTGCTCCCCAGACTTCGCTTATATAGCCCCAGAGATAGAGGGGATTAGCGCGAAAAGTCTCTTCGATTAGGCCGCGAAGCAGGCTATAGCTGAAGACAAAGCTCCAAAAAAGGTAGCCCGGCGGATTTTCACCTTTTCGGGCAAGGTAATTGTGTTGGAGGAGCAAGAAAAGACCGATTAGCGAGCCGTAGACCTGTGTCGGATGCCTTTCAAACGGAAAGAGCAGCGTAGCGCGTCCAAGGATCTCCTGGTTAAATATATTGGCGATGCGTACAAGCATAATCCCAATCGCAATCCCAGGAACACTGAGATCGAGAAGAGCACGGAACGATAGACGGTGGCGGCGCGTAAAAAGCCAGCCGCTCAAGAAACCGCCCAGTAAGCCGCCGTGAAAAGCGAGCCCTCCTTTGTCAATGCGGATAATATCTTGTGGATTGGCGGCAAAGAACGGCCAGTTAGTCAATACATAGATCGCCCTCGCGCCTGCGATCGCACTGATAATGACTACGATCGTCAAAAGGAGCAGCAAATCCTCATCATAACCTATTTTTTTGCCATTTTTAATTAGATAATAGACGCCGAAGGCAAAGGAGAGCGCCATCATCAAACCATACCAACGCACTGTTAAAGGCCCGAGCGTAAAGATTACGGGATCAATACCTTCAATTAACATTTCTGCACTTCCAATCATGAGCAGCTGCTCAACATCGCTAAAAATATTTTTCCCGCTTTCTCTCAAAATAACTAGCAGATTGTAATTTGCTAATTTATGTTCACTTATCTTTACTGCCTCCAGGAGGAGACAGCGCACCGCCGGCAATCAGGACGTCTTCCTGGTGGCGCCAGTTGACAAGTCCGTCCCGGTGCCGTGTGCTGTTCAGGAAATGAATGTCAAAATGGCCGTTGAAGCCATTCCCAGTGATATACTGAATGTCGTGTGGCATGGCACTGGCAGAGCCAGCAATACGTCTGCCGTCCACCTCGACAATTATAGGTCTGATGTTCCAGCTCCATTCACCGCCCCAAGTTTCTTTCATGATCATTGTATCTTCTGCAGTCAGCGGCTCACAGTCAGCGTGGTTGCCGCCGATCGTGCGGCGCACTTTCCAGCGCTTGCCAGTGTAAAAATCGATCACTGTGGCTTCCCTGCCGATAGGCCAGAGATACTGCGCTTCGCTCCACCAATCAAGGAGTTCGCCGTATCGCGGCCCTGGGGTTGGTTTGGGAGGAATATGGTAGACTGGAATTTCTAATACCATCCCTTTTTCCAAAGCTGTTTCTTCACTGAGGTTGTTTGCACTGAGGAGCTCTTGCATCGGCAAGCCGTATTTTATGCTGATCTCCCAGACGGTTTCCCCTTCCTGCACAACATGGGTTTTTTTCGTTATCGCTTTCTGTTCGATCTCCAGGGATTGCAACCCTGGGGTGGAAAAGGAGGGTGTCGGTATATTTTTATTGCTGTCGAATTTTATCGAATTATAAGTTATTTTGCTACCGCTTGCTACGGCAGTCCCGAGTTTAAGTATGTTTAGGTCCAGCTTATAGTCATTGATTAAAAGGAGGGACAGCAAACTTATTAACAGGAGAAAGAAAAATACATAACGAGTAATTTTTTTTGAAAAGACCTTATTCCCTTTTCGGCTCATTTTAGCTTCAACATCCT
>JAAZDR010000015.1 GCA_012512705.1 Bacillota bacterium | reverse complement strand
CTCCTGACTACTATGCACGTCGCTAAAAACCTGTCTCCCAGGAGACAGGTTTTTTTAGTATAAATATCGGTTTTTCTGGCAACGCTAAAAGCATCAAGAAAGGAGGCGCTAAAGATGCCCTTAGGAATGATCATTCTCATTGCCGTGGCGATACTTAATTTTCTGGGACTAGCGCAGAGGGTTTTAGACCGCATGCGCTTAAGCGATCGAGCAGCATTGGTTTTTATTGCCGCTATGCTTGTCGGCGGTTATCTGCCTGATATCCCTCTTGCTGATAATTTAAGTATTAACATTGGGGGAGGACTCGTCCCATTAATCCTTGTCGGGTATCTATTTTATACTGCCGGCACAGCTGAAGAACGTTGGCGGGCTACTGCAGCAATTGTAATTACGACGGCAGTAGTTTATGTAGGGCTGAAATTAATTCCACTGGAACCCACCTATTCTGTTTTAATTGATCCCTTATATTTTATCGGTATAATTGCTGGTATTACCGGTTACTTGTCCGGCCGCTCACGCAGGTCGGCATTTATGGCTGGGATCACCGCGATTGTGTTAACGGATATTATCTCCCGTATTGAAAATCTGCTGGTCGGTGGAAGAGGAACCACAGTGATAGGTGGTGCCGGTATTTTTGACGCCACGGTAATCACTGGTCTCCTAGCTGTAGGCCTGGCAGAAGCAATTGGTGAAACAAGGGAACGCTTGCAGGGAGGACCTTCTGAGCAGTATTCACCTCAGCTGCAGGAACAACTATCAGATATAGAGACAGGGGAGATTGGGGAGCCCGAGCACAAAGAGGGACAAGAGGAACAAGACCGCAATGATGGGTCTCAGGAAGAACAAAACCAGGAGGGGCATACTGGGGAAAACCAAGATAGAGAGGAGAATTAACGATGCAGCCCAAAAAATCTCCTTTCATTATTTTAACGTTCATGGTAGTTTTCGCTCTTCGGCTTGCTATACCCAGCGGCATGGCACAGGAAGAATTCTTTGAGTTTTTTCACCTTGACGAACGGCAAGAGGGTTACTTTGAGCTGCTTGATGAGCGTGACGGCTCGCGAATAATGCGTACTGCGCGTATTGTCCATGTTGGTGACCAATTTATAGATGAAGAGAACCGTCTTTATAAAGTGATCGATGTTGAAGGAGACATAGCAACAGTACGTTTTATGCGAAATGTTGAACTCGCGATTCCATCGCATTTAGCGCAGGCTTCTTCTGTTCCTGCTGACCGTTCGGAGACCCCTACACAGGCACGAAGGAAAGGTGTTATTGCTATTTACCATTCGCACGGGGCGGAGTCTTATGTGCCCAGTGACGGGAGTGAAAGCATAGATGAGGGTGGGGGAATTTTGCAGGTGGGGGAAACATTTGCCGCAGCTCTGGAAAAACAAGGGATAGAGACAGAACATTCCCAGGAGACCCATACCCCTCATGATGCCGGTGCCTATAACCGTTCACGGCGCACGGTGGAGGAATTCATGAAGGATAACCCTGATGCTTTGATTGATGTACATCGCGATGCAGTGCCTCCTGAAGAGTATATTGAAAACGTTGATGGGGAAGAAATGGTGCAGATTCAGCTTGTTGTCGGCAGACAAAACCAGAATATGGCCAACAATCAAGAGTTTGCCGAAGGTTTGAAAAGAGTTGCCGATGAGGAGTACCCAGGGCTCATAAAAGGTATTTTTATGGCCCAGGGAAACTATAATCAGGATGTCTCACCTCGTGCCCTACTGTTGGAGGTGGGGGCTCATGAGAACAACCGTGAAGGTGCAGAGGGATCAATTGCTTTGTTTGCTACGGTTTTAAACAGCTACCTTTATGGTACTGCTGAAGGGGAGGAGCTGACTGAATCATCACCTGATGTCAGCGGAAGTGCCGGCGGCACAGCTCTGGGCAGCGCTATGTGGATAATCCTAATTCTGGCCGCCGGTCTGTTTGTCTACCTGCTCGTTGCTGCCGGAAGTTGGGAAGAGCTTAAAAGAAAGGTAAGCGGCTTCTTCGGTAGAGAGTTTTCCGATCTAGGCGGTAGCAAAGATAAAGATAACCGCGATGGAGGGAATTAGAGAAGCAGAGAAGAGCAGGAGGTTTGGCGCATGGATTATATTACTCCAACAGCGGCCGGGGTAGCGCTAGGGACCCTGGCCCGTTATATTATGTTGCGCTCAGATTATCGCCAATACCCCACCTATCCCCACGGGGCCGTAACCCATCTTTCCTTGGGATTTATCGGTGCAGCCCTGGGCGCGGTTGCTATCCCCGCTTTGCTGGAAAAAGATTTTGCCGCCATCTCTTTTCTTTCTTTGGCAGCTACGCAGTTTCGGGATGTTAGGGAGATGGAAAGGTCGATGCTTAGCAGCATCGAGCATTCAGAGCTTGTTCCTCGTGGCCCTGATTATATTGAAGGGATCGCCCGTGTTTTTGAGGCGCGCAATTACCTGGTAATCATTATTGCTTTGCTAGTCAGTGGGTTCACCGCTTATACAAATATCGGTGTCGGCATTTTAGTAAGCATTATCGCCCTGTTTTTTGCCAATAAGCTAATGAAAGGCAAAGTAGTCGGGCAAATTGCTAAAGTAAGGGAGGGGGAGGTCCGGTTTGAAGGACCACAGCTATTTGTCGATGATATCCACTTTATGAACCTGGGAACAGAAGAAACGCGGCAGACAGTACTCAGTAGGGGATTAGGAGTGATTATCGAACCACTGGACGATAATGCTCGGGCAACTCTTGCTAATAGCGGACAACGTCAAGCTATTGCTCATGAAGCCTCAGCTCAAGTCGGGGTTTACCGTGATGTTGATACGGCTGAATTTATGCCCATTTCGAGACGCGATTTGGATACAGGTCGCATCGGGCTTATAATTTTACCGATCGAAAAAGATATCGAATGTCTAATTGAAGCGGTGAAGAGGACACCTGTTTTAGAAAGTGCTATGGCTAAACCGTTGAAATCAAAGACAGGCAGAGGCGCCTCGGACTAATAAAAAAGAAAGGACGATAGAGGCCAATATGCGTAAAGAGATATTGGCAGCGATCACTATTAACCCGGAACTGGTAGGCGGAGGAATTCCAATATTTATTGCCCAAGACCGCGCGGAGCAGGACAAGATTGCAACATACCTGGCACGGATTACTGAAGGGGTTGTCCATGATCTTGAAAATGGTGTCTATGTGCTTGCCAGACATTAGGGTTGGTTTTCATGAAAATAGTCTATTACGGTTTCGAAGAATTCGTTGCCCCCATTATTGCCGCAGCACTGCACTGCGGTATGCTTAAGGTTGATCCGCTGCCTTCAGAAAAAGAAATAATCGATATCCTGCATGCTAAAAGAAAAAAAATAGATTACGCAAAGATCAACTATTTCGGAACTGATGAAGACAAACATCAAGTATATACTCTAGGAACAAGAAGGGCAGGCCCGGTTATAAGGCGCACCTTACCAGGTATTCTAACAATACTTGGTATAGAAAACGATGATCTTTTGTTAGTTGATACCGGGCCGTGTAAAAATTTATCACTTAACCTGGGAAAATTATTTTGCTCTAAACTCAACATTCCCTTGCAAAAGAACTTTTTTTTATTAAAAGGAATTTTCCGTTCCTTGCCAGAACTGGCCGCAACAGTGGATGGGGCAAAACTAATTATTGAAGGACGAACGAAAAGAAAAGGAAATCGTTAAATGATTGTTGTCTATAACTGCTTTGGGGGGACTCATTCCTCCGTAATCGCCGCTTCGCTTCACGTGGGGCGTTTGCCTGCGGATAGATTGCCTACTCCTGAAGAGATCGAAAGATTGCCGTTTTATGATCGTATTCCAAAACGAATGGTTGGCAGCTTACACTATATTGGTACTGATGAAGATGACAATGAAGTTTATGCCCTCGGTATAGGTAAGCATAAGGATATAGTCAGAAAAGCAATCTTATCATTATTGAAACTTTACAATTTAGAAGAGCAAATACTACTAGTTGATGCCAGTAAAAAGTTAAATATAATTACCCGTATTGGCGGTTTTACAGCTCGCCAACTTGGCATAGTATCTGTCGGTCGACCCTTAACAGTTTATGGGGTTAGAAAAGGGTACTTCGGGTTTGTTAATCTTGTTCAAGAGACAAAGCTAAAAATCAAAAAAAAAACAAAAATAACGCGATAAAAACCACTGCTCTAGCCACCGTGCCTTGACACTATGCTGTTTATGTAGGATAATGAAAATCGATGTAGCTTGTAAAAAGAGTGGGAAATTGATGTTCACTAAAGGACTAATAGAGCAGGTGCACCCGGATTCCATTGCTGAAGAGCTTGGTATTAAACCAGGGGATCGCTTGTTAAAAATTAATAACAGGGTTTTTAAAGATGTTATCGATTATCGGCTGTTGACTTGTAGGGAAAAAATCACCTTACTCGTTGAATCTACTAATGGCGAGATTATTGAGTACGATATTGAAAAGGACTTTGATGAAGAACTCGGCCTCCGTTTTTTCTCGCCCACAATTGATCCGGTGCAGGTTTGCTGTAACCGGTGTATTTTTTGTTTCGTCGATCAGCTGCCGCCGAATTTACGTTCAACATTATACTTAAAAGACGACGATTATCGTCTTTCATTTTTGCATGGCAGCTTTATCACGTTAAACAACCTCACGGAAAAAGAGTTAGAGCGTATTAAAAGGCTCAAACTTTCACCCCTTTATGTTTCTGTTCACACGACGGACGATAAGCTGCGGCAAAAAATGATGCAAAATCTTCGGGCAGCAGGTATCCTCTCCCGCTTAAAAAACATTTTGGAATACGGGATCAATATTCATGCGCAGATTGTTCTCTGTCCGGGAATAAATGACGGTGAGGCACTAAAACAGACTGTTTTTGATTTAGCGAGCCTTGGCAAGGGTATTCTCTCAGTAGCCATTGTGCCGGTAGGTCTCACCAAACACCGCAGAAATTTATTCAGGCTGCAGCCTGTAACTAGACCTCTGGCACAGCAGGTTTTGGAGGATATTCATTGCTGGCAGAAGCATTTTAAACAGGAGCGAGGTTCCGCTTTTGTATTTGCGTCAGATGAGTTTTACTTACAAGCCGGTGTTCCTTTGCCTTCTGCTGAGCAGTATGAGGGTTATCCCCAATTAGAAAATGGGGTTGGTCTTTCCCGTTTATTTATAGACAAATTTAAAAGCTGGCGGAGAAGCTTGCCGCAAAAAAAAATGCCGCCGCTCTATTTCTCATTAGTTACAGGCAAAAGTGCTCTGCCGCTAATTAAAAAAGTTGTGGGAGCTTTAAACGAGGTGGAAGGATTGAATGCCTTCCTTTACGGGGTAGAAAACAAACTCTTCGGCAAGCAGGTTACTGTAGCTGGCCTGTTGAGCGGAAGAGACCTTATAGCCGGGCTCCAATCAAAAGAGCTCGGAAGTTTTGTTGTCTTTCCACAAGTTATGTTAAAGGAAGGGGAAGCCCTTTTTTTGGACGGGCTCACTCCGGAAAATGTATCCGAGGCGTTGGGTGTTCCCCTCTACCCTGTAGCCGATTTGGATGATCTTGGCACTTTGGTGTTTGATAGGCAGGAGGATTAACTATGAAGGCCGGGGATATTGTTGCTATTGTCGGACGCCCGAATGTTGGCAAATCCACCCTTTTCAATCGCTTTGTCCGAAGCTGGACAGCGATTGAAGAAAAGGTTTCAGGTGTAACCAGAGATCGACTTTACGGACGCGCCGAATG
>JAAZDR010000182.1 GCA_012512705.1 Bacillota bacterium | reverse complement strand
GTGTATGGCAATAAATTTATATTTAAAAAAATTGGATCCAATTATCAATATGCTAAAAAACCTTGAAAAAATTAATTCAATTACGGAATTGACAACGTTAATTGAATCTGCGGTAAGACATAAACAACGGTAGAGATGAAATTTAGTTGGGTAGAAAATACCATTTCACATTTTCGTAAGATGCAGGTGGATAACTTTTAGGAAGGAGGAGTTTTTAAAATAATATGGATCAAAAAAAAGTCGCGATAGTGACGGGAGCAGGTGCAGGAATAGGCAAAGCAATTACAATTCGTTTAGCAAAAGATGGCTACGTAGTTGTTGTAAATGGCCGCAAATCCAGTAATACATTTGAAGTAGCAAAAGAGATTCAGGATGCAGGCTTTGAATGCATAGGCATTGTTTGTGACGTCTCTGATGAACAGCAAGTTGATGAAATGTTTGCTCAAGTAATCCAAAAGTATGGCCGTGTTGATGTTCTGGTCAATAACGCTGGTGTGTGCCCTGTTCGGGGTTTGGACGAAATTACCAGCGGAAAATTTGAACAGACGATTAGGACAAACTTATTCTCGATGTTTTATTGCTCGAAGAAAGCAGCGGAATATATGAAGCGTCAGGGTGGCGGCAGGATTATTAATGCTGGCAGCCAATCTTCTTTCCGGCAAAACCCACAGATGATTGAATATACAACTTCAAAATGGGCAGTGCGCGGGTTTACAAGAGCATTAGCGGCCGCGCTTGGTCCATTCAATATTACAGTAAACTCTTATTGTCCCGGTACAGTCATTACTCAGATGCAGCTTAAAAATGCTGAAGAATATAGCAGTATGATGGGTATTACTGTAGAAGAATATTTTAAAGTCCGTTTTAAAGAGATCCCAATGGGCAGGGCGCAGACTCCAGAAGAGATTGCGGCTTTTGTCTCGTACCTCGCCTCCGACGATGCTAAGAATATTACCGGCCAAAACATTATGCTTAATGGAGGCCATGTTATGTGTTAACAATAGAACCTATAAAAAAGTACTGAATAATTGAAAAATAAAAAATAACAAAGTTAATTGAGGTGAAAAAATGGCAAAAAGAGTAAAGGCAAGAAAAATTGTTAAAGGATATGCTGAAGGAGAGGCATTGGTTAGTCAAATGGCTCTAGGTTTTAACCATGGTGTTGACCCTAAAACTGGTGTCATAAAAGAAAATGACCATGTTTTGCAAGGTGTTTCTATGAAAGGTAAAGTATTTGTGTTTCCTAATGGCAGAGGCAGTACAGGAGGTTCATATGCCCTTTATCGAGTTGTTCAAGAGGGCGGTGGCCCAACTGCAATGATCCTTAAGAAAGCTGATCCAATTGTTATTGCCGGTGCGGTTATGTCTCAATGTCCTACAGTTGATATGCTTGAGAACGGTGCTTATGATGAAATTAAGACTGGCGACTACATTAAAGTTGATGCAACTAATGGTATCGTAGAAATTATTAAAAAAGGAGAGCGATAATTGTGTATTTGAACGAAGAAGAAAAAAAAATGTTGAATGGCGAAATGGGCGAACCTTTACGGTTTGCAATGGAACTTTTGACTACACTTGGAGAAGTAAACGGTGCTGAAATAATGATTCCCATTAAACATGCTCATATTGCCGGTCTTTCATTTAAAACGCACGGTGTCGCAGGCTGCGAATGGGCTGAAAGAATGGCTGATCTAGGGGCCACAGTTCGTGTTCCAACCACGTTTAACGTAAGTGGATGGGACCCAACGAGAGACTTAGGATACCCAAAAAAGTGGACAGAGTATTCAAAGCGCATAACTAGCGCATATATGCGCATGGGTATTCATGGCATCTCTTCATGTGTTCCTTATTTTGTAGGCTATGTGCCGCGTTTGGGGGAAAGTGTTGCATGGGCTGAGTCGTCTGCGGTCGTATATTGTAATTCTATTTTGGGCGCTCGCGACAACCGTGAAGGTGGCCCCAGCGCTCTTGCTGCCGCACTCACTGGCAGAACTCCTGAATACGGCATGCACCTGACTGAAAACAGGAGGGGTGATGTACTCTTTAAGGTTACCACACCTCTTAAAAATATAACAGATTACGGAGCACTTGGCCACTTTATCGGCAAGCAGATTAACACGAAGATTGCTGTCATTGATGGGTTGTCAGATATTAATTCGAGAAACGACGAATTGTTGAGCATGGGCGCATGCATGGCTGTTTTAGGGGCTCCAACGATGTTTCATGTTGTCGGGGTTACACCAGAGGCACCCACCCTAGAAGCTGCGTTTGGAGGAAAGACCAAATATGAAGTTATTGAGTTTGGCAAAAAAGAACTAGAAGATTCCTATCATGCCTTAACTAATGCCAAAAACCGTTACGTTGATTATGTTTCTATCGGTTGTCCTCATGCAAATCTCGATCAAATCAAGGAAGTTGCCGATCTTTTGGATGGTAAGAAGGTCAAGGACGGCGTCATGTTTTTAGTTCATACTAATATGGGAATAAAAGAAATTGCACGTCAACTAGGTTATTTAGAAACCATTGAGAAGGCAGGTGCTATTGTTACTCAAGGTTTTTGTAGTCCTCTAGGCGATCCAGAAGATTTTGGTTTAAAAGTCATGGCAACTAATTCAGCCAAAACTGCATTCTATGGCCCTCATGGTAATCGTATGGATACTTGGTTTGGTAGTATTGACAAATGTGTAGAGGCTGCTGTTACAGGATACTGGAGTTATTAATTTTGTGCCTAAATGGATGTCGTTGATAGTTTTCACCAAACAGCTAGAGGCTTTACCCTTTATCTAAACAAAAAGCGGTGAAAGGAGTGATTAATTAATGGCAAATGTTTTAGAGCTCTTTAGTTTAAAAGGCAAAAAGGCTTTGGTGACAGGGGCTGCTAAAGGCCTTGGACGTTCCTTTAGCGAAGCACTTCATGAGGCAGGAGCAGAAGTTGTTTTAGTTGATATCCTGGATATGGTAAAGTCAACAGCAGCTGAAATTGGCACTTCGGGTGCCCCTGTTCATTACATCGTAGGCGATCTGTTAGATAGGATCGAAATTGATCGGATATTTAAGGAGTGTTTAGATATTCTGGACGGCAGACTTGATATTCTTGTAAATAATGCTGGAACACATTGTAAAGGGCCAACAATTGGCTATAAAATTAAAGATTGGGACCGCATTATAAGCTTAAATTTGACTACGCAGTTCATTTTATGTCAGCGGGCAGGTGAAGTGATGGTCAAACAGGGGTACGGAAGGATTATTAATATTACTTCAGCTGTAGGTGTCACAGGTGGGCTTAATTGCACCGCCTATTCTGCTAGCAAGGGTGGCATCACCACTATGACAAAAACTCTTTCAAATGAATGGTCTGGTTTTGGGGTAACAGTAAATGCAATTGCACCTGGTTATATAAATACTGATATCAACAAGGAATCAACACCGGAAAGAAGGGCTTACATAAGCAGCAGAATTCCAAGAGGATATTGGGGCGAACCGTCATATCTTAAGGGTGCAGTTGTTTTTCTTGCTTCGGATGCTGCTGATTACG
>JAAZDR010000181.1 GCA_012512705.1 Bacillota bacterium | reverse complement strand
TCCATTCCCCCTTGTACTCGATTTGCTCTCAAATACAAGGGTATTATTTTGGTGTGGTGCCTGCAATGACCTTTTTGCAATTATGAGGAATTCACTGTTGCAAAAGTGGGGATTTCCTTTTGCAACTCTGGCCAATTATATTCTGCAATAAATACTCTAAAGATATTTTGCTGTCTGAATGCTCTATATTATGCGCTATTCTAATGCTAATGCTTAGGGGTATTCACGAATATGTATTCATGAATACCCTCTATTTTTTCATACAGGAGGACAATGTATAGGTAATTAACGATTTCTTAAATTCTAGAAAGAATGCTTGTGAAAGTTGACTTTTTATAGTGAAAATAATAAGATATTAACGAAATCTTGACGTTTTTTCCTTTGGAGAAAGGGGATGTACGAATGACTCCTGTGAAATTAGCGCCGGTTTATGACCCCAAGGCGGTGGAAGACAAGTGCTATCGTTTCTGGCTCGACGGGAACTATTTTCGTGCCGCCCGCGATCCGGAGAAGGAGACCTTTACCATTGTCATTCCACCACCTAATGTGACCGGATCACTGCATATGGGACACGCTCTTGATAACACGATCCAGGATATTCTTATACGCTGGAAGCGGATGGCAGGGTATGATACCCTCTGGCTGCCGGGTACGGACCATGCAGGGATCGCCACTCAGATTCGTGTGGAAGAGCACCTTGCCCAGGAAGGACTTTCACGTCATGATCTCGGTCGCGAGGCTTTTTTGGAGAAAGTATGGGAATGGAAAGAGGAATACCACGGCCGCATTGTTAACCAGCTGAGGAAGCTTGGTGTTTCTTGTGACTGGTCGCGGGAGCGCTTTACCATGGATGAAGGCTGTTCTAAAGCGGTGCGGGAGGTCTTTGTCAGCCTGTACAGGAAGGGCTTGATCTGCCGCGGCGATTATATGATTAACTGGTGTCCGCGCTGTAATACCGCCCTTTCCGATATCGAGGTGGAGCATAAAGAGAGCCCCGGGAAGCTGGTGTATATTCGCTATCCCATGGTTGAGCGCGATGATTATATTGTTGTCGCTACTACACGACCGGAAACGATGCTTGGTGATACAGCTGTGGCAGTGCATCCTGAAGATGATCGCTATCGGGATTATATCGGCGAGAAGGTAATCCTGCCCCTGATGGAACGCGAGATTCCGATCATCGCTGATGAGTATGTTGATCCCACTTTTGGTACAGGAGCGGTTAAGATCACTCCTGCCCATGACCCTAATGACTTTGCTATCGGCCAGCGCCATAACCTGCCGGCACCAAAGGTGATCGGGGATGATGCGTTGATGACTGCGGAAGCGGGGCGCTATGCAGGGATGGATCGTGATGCCTGCCGCAAGCAGGTAGTAGAGGAGCTTAGAGAACGGGGTCTAATTGATAAAGAAGAGGAGTATAGCCATGCTGTAGGACATTGTCAGCGCTGTAACACGGTGATTGAGCCCTTTGTTTCCCGGCAGTGGTTTGTTAAGATGAAGCCCTTGGCTGAACCGGCGATCAAAGTGGTTAAAGAAGGACGAACACGCTTTGTCCCCGAACGCTTTACACGTATCTACTTGAATTGGCTGGAGAATGTTCGTGACTGGTGCATTTCGCGCCAGATTTGGTGGGGACACCGTATACCGGCCTGGTACTGTGAGTGTGGGGAGATGATTGTTGATTATGAAGCGCCGCAGTCTTGTCCAAAATGCGGGGGAGGAGAGCTCAGACAGGATCCCGACGTGCTTGATACCTGGTTCAGTTCCGCTCTCTGGCCGTTTTCCACTCTCGGGTGGCCGGAAGAAACCCCTGATTTAAAGCACTTTTTCCCAACCGATGTTCTTGTCACGGGTTATGATATCATCTATTTCTGGGTTGCACGGATGATCTTCATGTCTTTGGAATTTATGGGTGAGGTTCCTTTCCACGATGTCTATATTCACGGCTTGGTGCGCGATCATCTTGGAAGAAAGATGAGCAAATCTCTCGGTAATGGTGTTGATCCGCTGGAGATTATCGATCAGTACGGTGCCGATACCCTGCGCTTCACCTTGATCACCGGACAGGCGCCGGGCAATGACCAGCGTTTTCGCCAGGAAAACGTGGAAGCGAGCCGCAATTTTGCGAACAAGATCTGGAATGCTTCTCGTTTTGTATTTATGAACCTTGATAACTATGAGTATCAGGGTCTACTTCCAGAAAAGCTTAGTCGTGCTGACCGCTGGATTTTGCACCGCTTAAATGAGACGGTAGCGGAGGTTGGTCGGCAGCTTGATAAATATGAGCTTGGTGAGGCTGCCCGCTGCATCTATGACTTTTTCTGGAGCGATTATTGTGATTGGTACCTTGAATGGTCTAAACTGCCGCTGACCAAAGGAGAGAAGGCGGAAGCGGATCGGGTACGCTCTGTGCTTCTCTATGTTTTGGAAGGGACACTGAAGCTCTTACACCCCTTTATGCCTTTTATAACAGAAGAGATCTGGCAAAACCTGCCCCATACTAGCGGAGCGCTGGTGATCGCTTCCTGGCCGGAACCTACTGAGCAGTTTCAATACCCTGAAGCTGCTGCAGAGATGGAGCTGCTTATGGGGATTATTAAGTTCTTGCGCAACCTGCGCAGCGAGGTGAATTTGCCGCCGGGGCAGAAAGCAAAAGTGATCCTCAACCCGGCTAGTGAAAAAAGCTGTAAAATCCTCAACGAAGAGATCGAGCAGCTGCAAAAAATGACTTTTGCTGAGCCATTGTTAATCGAAAAGCAAAAGCCGCAGAAGGCGCTCAGTGCTTTGGTAAGAGATGTAGAAGCTTACCTGCCGCTGGAAGGTTTGGTTGATCTTGAAGCAGAGATCAAACGGTTGGAAAAAGAACTAACAGAGTTAACAAAGGATTTAGAACGGACGGAAGGAAAGCTGGCGAACGAAAAATTTATCCGTAAAGCGCCGGCAGATGTCGTGGAGAAAGAGAAGAGGAAACAGAAAGAGTTTACAGCCCATCAGCAGAAGCTTGTAAGCCGCATCCAGGAGCTAAAAAAATTGCTAACAGCTGCTAACTGACTTACTGGTGTAAAGGCGGCGATTATCTTGCGCTACAGTGAAGCTTTGCAGTGGATTCACAGCATAAAACGTTTTGGAAGCAAGCCGGGACTTTCACGTATTAGCGCTCTTCTTGAGCGCCTGGGGAACCCTCACCACCGGTTGCGTTTTATCCATATCGGAGGGACGAACGGTAAAGGCTCCACAGCGGCCTTTGCCGCCTCTATTTTGGAGGCGTGCGGCTACCGCGTGGGGCTTTATACCTCCCCGTACCTGGAGCAGTTTACGAACCGCATCGCTGTCAACGGTTCCGATATTAATTTCTGGCATCTGGTGCGCCTTGTAGAGCGCATTAAGCCGCTTGTGGAAGAGATCGCGGCGACAGACCTCGGCCAGCCAACGGAATTCGAAGTGGTTACGGCTCTGGCTTTGACCTACTTTGCTGAAATGAAGCCGGATTTTGTCGTTCTTGAAGTAGGGTTAGGGGGTCGGCTCGATGCCACTAACGTTGTTTCACCGCTTTTAAGTGTTATAACGACTATTTCCCTAGATCATACTCAGGTTCTCGGCGACACGCTGGCGAAGATTGCTTATGAAAAAGCAGGAATTATCAAGCAAGGAGCCCCTGTTATTACCGCTGTCAGCTCCCGGGAAGCGCTGGCGATCTTAGAACAGCACAGTAGGGAGTCTAAAGTTCCACTTTACCGCCTTAGTACTGACTTTTTTTGTTCGGCCCGTTCATCTTCCCTGAAGGGTCAGCTTTTTGACTATAGGGGGTTGTTTTGCAGCTACAAGGAGCTTTTTATCCCTCTTCTCGGTGAACATCAGTTTGCCAATGCTGCGCTTGCCGTTGCTGTTAGCGAACTGCTTAGGGAGCAGGGTTTTAAAATTCCGGAGTCTTCTTTACGTACAGGCCTAAAGAATACCCGCTGGCCCGGCAGACTGGAGATAATTAAGGAATCACCACTGGTGGTGATCGATGGGGCTCATAATATCGAAGCGATAAAACAACTCGAGCATTCGGTGCGTAATTTGTTTTCGTATGAACGTCTGCACCTCGTGCTTGGTATTTTAGGCGATAAAGCGGTGGAGGAGATTCTTAGTATCATTGTTCCCCTTGCTGATCGATTGATTGTCACCGCGCCGGTAAATCCCCGTGCTGCCGCTCCAGAAGAGGTGAAACAGCTCTCTCTGCCTTTTGCCCGGGGAGCAGTAATTGTAAAACAAGAGATCGCTGACGCCTGTGCATATGCCCTCAAGACAGCCTGCCCTGCCGATATGGTTCTCGTTACTGGCTCTTTATATACAATTAGCGAGGCACGAAAAGCGCTGCTCCTAATGGGAGAAGCTTCACAATAGAATTTAGAGGAGGGATATCTGGTGGGTGAATTCTCACACATCGGTTCTCAGGGCCGAGGAAGGATGGTTAACGTCAGCGAAAAGCCAGAAACTTATCGCCTTGCCCGAGCTGCGGCAGCAATTGTAATGAAAGAAGAGACTGTCAAAAAAATTAAAGAGGCAAAAATAGGAAAAGGAGATGTTTTAGGGGTAGCGCAGACTGCAGGGATAATGGCTGCGAAGCAAACCTGGCAGATGATCCCCATGTGCCATCCGCTAATGCTGACCGGCGTTGATCTGAGGTTTATTTTTCTGGAAGATGGACGGACGATTGAAGTTGAGTCAGAAGTACAGGTAACCGGCCGCACGGGTGTAGAGATGGAGGCGCTCACTGCTGTCTCTGTTGCTGCCCTTACTGTTTATGATATGTGCAAAGCGGTAGATAGAGAGATTGTCATTACTGATATTCGCCTTTTAGAGAAACGTGGCGGTAAGAGCGGGGTATACAGGCGTCAGGAATAAGCTAATTGTATGCAAAAATCTGCTGTTATTCCTTGATTATTTTTTAAGTTTGAAAATTTACACGCGGTGGGGGCTCAAATTATTTTCAACTGGGGAGATAATATGAAAAAGGCGATTATCGGTGTGCTAGCAATTATTTTTCTTTTTTTTCTTGGACTTTATGTTAACCAGACTCGTGAAGAAGGTAAAGTAGAAGAATACAGCCGAACAGAATTTCTTATGGATACAGTGGTTATGGTGCAGATTTTTACGGATGATCAAAGGGAAGCGCAAAGAGCGGCAGATAAAATGTTCACTGTGATGGCGGATTTGGAGAAAAAATTTAATCGCCACTTGGAAGGAAGCGAGGTGGCGGCAATTAATTCTCGGGCAGGGCAGGTTCCGGTAGATGTAAGTGCGGCGACTTTTGCTCTTATCGAGCGTGCCCTTAACTATTCCCAGCTCACTAGCAGCGCCTTTGATATTACTGTTGCCCCTCTTCTGGATCTCTGGGGCTTTGCTGATGAAGAGCAGCATATACCTGCAGCAGAAGAGCTGGAACAAGCATTGGCGTTTGTTGACTGCACAGAGGTTGTTCTTGATCGTCAAGCGCAAACGGTTTTTTTGCCCCGCCCCGGGATGGCGCTCGATCTTGGTGGTATTGCCAAGGGTTATATCGTTGATCAGGGGGCAGAGGTTTTGCAAGAAGCAGGTATTAAATCGGCATTAATAGATGCCGGCGGGGATATCCGTGTTATCGGTTTTAAAGCAGATCAAACACCGTGGCGTATCGGTATTAAACATCCGCGCCAAAACAGTCGGCTGGCAGCAGTACTGCCCCTTGTTGACAGCTCTGTCGCCACTTCGGGGGATTATGAGCGTTTTTTTGAAGGTGATGGTGTGCGATATCATCACCTTCTTAATCCCCAGACAGGAAGACCTGCCCGCGGGCTGAGCAGCGTAACCATTGTTGCCTCGGAGGCAGCTGATGCTGATGCCCTATCAACAGCGATTTTTATTCTAGGCGCTGAAGAAGGTCGGGATCTTTTAGAATCGCTGGAGGGTGTAGAAGGTATTTTAATTACAGATACAGAAGAAATATATATTAGTTCGGGGCTGAAGGGACAGGTAGAACAACAATGAGGCGCGACTCCGTGAAGAGAGCAAAAACTTATCATACAGTCAGCCTGGCTGTCCTCTTAACCTTTGCCCTCGTCATTCATAGCGTGGAGGCTTCTATACCGCTGCCGATGCCTGTCCCGGGTGTCAAGCTCGGCTTGGCAAATATCATAACTCTGGTTGTCCTGCTTTTGTTTGGCTTTAAAAGTGCATTGCTGATTTCTGTTTTACGTACTGTGCTCGGTAGTTTTTTTGTCGGCAACTTCTTCTCTTTTGGCTTTATGCTCAGCTTTACAGCAGCAGTTATCAGTACAACGGTAATGATCCTAGTCTTGCCTTTGTTTTATCGCGGCTTTTTTAGCCTTATCTCCATCAGTATTCTCGGTGCTGTAACACATAATATTGTTCAGCTTACCGTAGCAAGTGTACTGGTGCAGAACCTTATGCTCCTTCGCGGTTATTTACCTTTATCGCTTTTCATGGCTATTCCTACCGGCTTTTTTACAGGGCTTGCTGCCCATTTTATTGTCAGGGCAATGAGCAAGGTAATGAAGTTTTAACTCTGGCGACAAAGGAGTATTTCGAGCAATGAAAATCATTCTTGCCTCTGCTTCACAGCGTAGAGCAGAGCTGCTGAAACAGCTTGGCCTGAAATTTACGGTTGTGGAGAGCGGGGTTCCCGAGGAGTTTACCGCTGGCTGTCCTCCCGATGAAACTGCACAAATACTGGCCTTAAGAAAAGCACGCTCTGTTGCAAAGAATGTGCTTGAAGGACTTGTTATCGCTGCCGATACTCTGGTTGTCTGCGGCGGGGTAATCCTTGGCAAGCCGGGTTCGGCAGAGGAGGCAGCGCGGATGCTTCATCGTCTTTCCGGAACAGTTCATAAGGTTTTTACCGGAGTTGCCCTCTGTGATGCCGCATCATATAAAGAACGAAGCGTTGTGGAGGAGACAAAAGTTTGGATGCGCCCCCTTACAGAAGAAGAAATCAAGGCCTATGTTGCCAGCGATGAGCCGTATGATAAAGCAGGAGGTTATGGCATACAGGGCAAGGCAGCAGCGTTTGTAGAGCGTATTGATGGCTGTTATTTCAATGTCGTCGGCTTACCGCTGAGCAGGCTCGTGCTCTTAATGCGCGAGTTTGGTCTGTCGTTTCCTGACTGCTGTGCTGCTAAAGCGTGTGTAAGGGGGAGGGACTGATGGCTGCGAAAAATTTGACGATTAAAGAGCTGCCCCAGCAGGAACGTCCGCGTGAAAGACTGCAGCAATTAGGAGCGGAAGCCCTTTCTAATGTAGAGCTGTTGGCGGTTTTGCTGCGTACGGGCACGAAAGAGCTGAGTGCGATGCGCCTGGCGGAACAACTCCTTTCGCGGGTGAAAAGTTTGCGCGCTCTACCGGAGATAACGTTGGAAGAACTGCAGGAGATTAAAGGCATCGGTCTTGCTAAAGCGGTGCAGATTAAAGCAGCTTTGGAGCTGGGTAAACGCCTCGCTACCTCGCTGCAGGAGGATCGTCCGCAGATCAATTCACCAGCTGATGCCGCCTCCTTATTCATGGAGGAGCTGCGTTATAAAAAGAAAGAGTATTTTAAAATCCTTCTTCTAGATACCAAAAACCGTGTCCTGACCCGCGAACAGGTCTCTGAAGGCAGCTTGAACGCTTCGATCGTTGATATACGTCACATCTTCGGCACTGCTTTAAAAAAAAGCGCTGCTTCACTGATCCTTGTCCACAATCACCCCAGCGGCGACCCGCATCCCAGCCGTGAAGATATTCGTATTACGAAACGTATTAAAGAAGTGGGCGAGCTAATGGGCATCGAACTCCTTGATCACCTTATAATCGGGGACGGTTGTTTTTTGAGCTTTAAAGAGAAAGATCTCCTTTGAGGACATAAATTTACCTTAACTGGGAATATATTCAGTTAGAGGGATTACTTTTCAGTTGTTCCTGTATTAATTAACTGCTATAATTTTAGACGTATTGTCGGTTTTGCTTGCATTTTGTATAAAAAATTGCATATTTTCCTACTTAATTTTAAATACAGAGCCAAATCCAGAGAAAGAAGGGATAGTTAGTGGCTTCTATCACCGGGTTTTTTTCACGAGATATCGGGATCGATCTTGGTACAGCAAACACACTGGTGTATGTAAAAGGAAGGGGAATCATTTTACGCGAACCCTCAGTGGTTGCTATTCGTCGCGATACAGGAACAATATTGGCCGTGGGAGAGGAAGCTAAACGGATGATCGGCCGTACGCCTGGAAATATTGTGGCGATCAGACCGATGAAGGATGGTGTAATCGCTGACTTTGATGTTACGCAGACCATGCTGCGCAACTTTATTATAAAGGCTTATCGCAGGAAATCTCTTTTCCGACCGCAGGTAGTTGTTTGTGTTCCTTCAGGAGTTACGGAGGTAGAAAAACGGGCTGTTCTTGATGCTACACAGCAGGCAGGAGCCCGGGAAGCTTTTTTAATTGAAGAACCGATGGCTGCAGCAATAGGGGCAGGCCTGCCTGTGGAGGAACCAACAGGCAACATGATTGTTGATATCGGTGGGGGGACTTCTGAGGTAGCGATTATTTCTCTGGGTGGTATTGTTACCAGTCGTTCTATACGTGTTGGTGGAGATGAGATTGACGAGGCAATTATACAATATATTAAGAAGGTCTACAACTTGATGGTTGGTGAT
>JAAZDR010000180.1 GCA_012512705.1 Bacillota bacterium | reverse complement strand
GTGTAACCCTATCGATCAAAGGGGAACGCGCCTATGGTTACCTCAAGGCAGAACGTGGCGTTCATCGCCTCGTACGCCTTTCGCCTTTTGATACGGCGCATAGAAGGCATACATCCTTTGCTTCTGTCGACGTTTTGCCCCAGTGCGAAGAGCATAAAGAGTTTGAGGTCAAGCCTGACGAGCTGCGTATCGATACCTACCGCGCTAGCGGGGCAGGAGGGCAGCATGTGAATACTACCGATTCAGCGGTGCGCATTACGCATCTGCCTACAGGCATTGTTGTTCAGTGCCAGCAGGAGCGTTCCCAGCACAGCAATCGTGAGAAGGCGATGCGCATCTTGTATGCACGGCTTGCTGACCACTATCAAAGGAAACAGGAAGAGGAGCTTAATGCCTTGCGCGGAGAACAGAAAGAGATCGCGTGGGGCAGCCAGATTCGTTCTTACGTTTTTCACCCCTATACGCTGGTTAAGGATCATCGCACTAACGTAGAGGTTGGAAATATTCAGGCAGTGATGGATGGGGAGATTGATGTTTTCCTCGAAACTTTTTTGCTCCAGCAGTCCAAGGGGGACACTAGATAGGAAGTGAGCCCATGCATTGGAAGAGGTTTGTACGTGAATTTTTAGGCATTTTTTTGGGCAGCACTATATCAGCAATCGGCTTAAATATGTTTCTCGTTCCTAACAAACTTGCAGCCGGCGGGGCCAGCGGTTTGGGAATTATTCTTTTTCATACTTTCGGCATACCGGTTGGCCTGACAATTATCGCCTTCAACGTCCTCTTGTTTTTATTCACATTTAAATATTTAGGAGTCCGCTTTTTAGCCCATACAGTCTCTGGAACTGTTTTAATGTCTTTAATGGTGGAAGTCCTCTCCTTTTTACCTGCTGCTACTAATGATATTCTTCTAGCCGCTGTTTACGGCGGGCTGGTTCTCGGTGTGGGAATGGGAATAGTTTTTCGTGCCAATGGTTCAACTGGTGGAACTGCTTTGGCTGCTCAGTTACTACACCGTCTGTTCGGCGTTAGCAGCGGTCAGGGGTTGATTGGTAGTGACATTTTGATTGTTGGTGCCGCGGGGATAATTTTTGGCGCGGAAATCGGACTCTACGCTGCCCTCTCCCTTTTTGTCAGCAGTTGGCTTGTTGATGTGATTCAGGAGGGCTTTAGTCTAGCAAAGGCAGCGTTGATTATTACTAGTAAAGATGAGGAGCTCGCAAAGAAGCTTATGCAGCATCTCGACCGGGGTGTAACCCGCATGGAGGCTTGGGGCGGTTATACCGATGAAAGACGAGGGATCTTACTCAGTGTTGTTAGCCGCAACCAGACGACGCAGCTGAAGGCCCTTGTTTACGAAGTTGATCCGCACGCCTTTATTATCGTCGGCAACGCTAGTGAAGTCCTCGGCGAGGGTTTTCGCCAGGTGGACGAACACTCGCGATAAGATATATATGGGGAGCAATACATATTTTTTAGGAAGGGGTAGGATTGTGGTTGCTCTAGCAGCAGAAAAATTGGAAGAATTGAAGGAGAAAGCTGCTCGAATACGCTATGATATTATTTCCATGATCGGTGAAGCCGGTTCCGGCCATCCGGGAGGCTCCCTCTCCATAGTTGAGCTGTTAACCGCCCTTTACGGTTACATATTGAATGTTGACCCCCGGAATCCGCAGAAGCTGGAACGGGATCGTCTTATTTTAAGCAAAGGACATGCTGCTCCTGCACTCTATGCGGTTCTGGCTGCATATGGTTTTTTCCCGTGTAGCGAGTTGAGGAATTTTCGGCGTTTAGGTTCTCCCTTGCAGGGTCACCCTGATATGCGCAAATTGCCGGGGATAGAGATCTCTACCGGTTCACTCGGACAAGGGCTTTCCGTTGCTAATGGTATGGCCCTGGCAGCTAAATTAAATGCCGAAAGCTGGCGGGTTTTTGTTATTCTTGGGGATGGCGAGATCCAGGAAGGGCAGATCTGGGAGGCAGCGATGACCGCAGCGCATTACCGTCTAGATAATGTTATTGCTTTTTTGGATTACAATAGGCTGCAGATCGATGGACCGACTAGTGAGGTAATGTCCCTTGGTTCTCCGGCTGAGAAATGGAGAGCCTTTGGCTGGGATGTAACGGAAATTGACGGCCACAATTATCAGGAAATTATAGATGCCGTAGAGCGCACGCGTCAGAGCAAGGGACGCCCGAGCATGATTATTGCCCATACGGTGAAAGGAAAAGGCGTATCTTTTATGGAAAATGAGGCCAGCTGGCACGGGACTGCCCCTGATGCTAAGCAGCTGAAGGCTGCACTGGCTGAGCTGACGGGGTTTCAGAAGGAGGAACACAGAGATGAATGAAAAGAAGATTGCCACACGGGATGCTTACGGTGAAGCCTTAGTCGCCCTGGGTAAGGATAATGCGGATTTAGTAGTTCTTGACGCCGACCTCTCTCAATCTACGAAAACCGCCAAATTTGCTGCAGCTTATCCGGAACGTTTTTTTAATATCGGTATTGCAGAGGCGGATTTGTTCGGGACAGCAGCAGGCCTGGCGGCTGCGGGAAAGCTCCCCTTTGCCAGTACCTTTGCTGTTTTTGCTACAGGCCGTGCTTACGACCAGATCCGTAATTCCATTGCTTATCCACGGCTTAATGTAAAAATAGCCGCTACTCATGCTGGATTAACTGTTGGGGAAGATGGTGCTTCACACCAAGCCCTGGAGGATATTGCGCTAATGCGTGCTTTGCCGGGAATGACTGTAATTGTTCCCGCAGATGGTCGTGAGGCATATAGGGCAGTTTTCGCTGCAGCAGAATTTGACGGACCGGTCTACCTGCGCCTTGGGCGGCCGAAGGTGCCACAAATTACTGCTGATATACCTTTTATAATCGGCAAAGGGGTTGTATTGCGCGAGGGTGATGACTTGAGCATTTTTTCGACCGGGACCATGAGTAGTGAAGCCCTGAAAGCTGCACAGATATTAGCGGAACAAAGCTTGCAGACAGAAGTAATTCATTTGCCAACGATTAAACCTCTTGATCAAGAGCTAATTGTGCAGTCCGCTGCCAAGACCGGTGTTGCGATAACGGTGGAGGAGCATAATATCATCGGCGGTCTGGGGAGCGCGGTGGCAGAAGTGCTGGTGGAAAAATGCCCGATTAAAATGCAGCGCCTTGGTGTTAGAGATACATTTGGCGAATCCGGTTCACCAGCAGCACTACTTGAAAAGCATGGCCTTACAGCAGCTCATATAGCGGAGGCAGCGAAGGCTCTTAAGCAATAATTAAAAAGCGAAAAAAGGATTTTTCCTTTTTCTATAGAATGATAGTTTATTTAAGATGATCCAAAAAGGGGGATTTATTTAGTAATGGCACGCTTATACTATGATAAGGATGCTGATTTGGGACTGCTGGAAGGGAAAAAAATTGCTGTTCTCGGTTATGGCAGTCAAGGGCATGCTCATGCCTTAAATTTAAAGGATAGTGGCCTGGATGTAATTGTCGGTTTGCGTAAGGAGAGTAAGAGTAGAGCCAAGGCGGAAGAGGCCGGGCTGAAGGTAGCAACTGTAGCCGAAGCCTGCAAGGAAGCGCAGGTGATCGTGCTTCTGATCGGGGATACTGACCAGCCAGCAGTCTTTAAAAATGAAGTTTTGCCTAACCTTGATGAAGGTGATGCTGTTGTTGCCTCTCACGGGTTCAATATTCTCTATAAGCAGATTGTTCCGCCCGCTGATGTTGACGTGTTTATGATTGCTCCCAAAGGCCCGGGGCATTTAGTGCGACGTCTTTATGTAGAGGGGATAGGTGTTCCCGGACTGATTGCTGTTCATCAGGATTATACCGGAAGAGCAAAGGAACTGGGTCTTGCCTATGCCAAGGGTATCGGCTGCACCCGCGCGGGCCTCATTGAAACTACCTTCAAGGAAGAGACGGAAACAGATCTTTTTGGTGAGCAGGTTGTCCTTTGTGGAGGAGTTACTGCTTTGGTCAAGGCAGCTTTTGATACCCTGGTCGAAGCCGGCTACCAGCCGGAAGTTGCCTATTTCGAATGCTTACATGAGCTGAAACTGATCGTTGACCTGATCTATGAGGGCGGGATGGAATGGATGCGCTATTCCGTGAGTGAAACCGCTGAGTATGGTGATTTCACCCGCGGGCCACGGGTTATCAATGACCAGGTGAAAGAAGAGATGAAGCGCATCCTAGAGGAGATCCAACAGGGCGTTTTTGCCCGCGAGTGGATCTTAGAAAATAAGGCCAACTGCCCGATGTTTAACGCTCTGCGCCGTCAGGCTGAGGACAGCTTGCTGACCAGAGTAGGTAAAGAGCTGCGAAAGATGATGCCCTGGTTGAAAAAAACACTCTAACCATTTTTCTAAAAAAATACAGCTTTTGATAAAATTTTTGTATACCTGCCTAAAGGCAGGTTTTTTTATGCAAATCCGACTTGTTTTGCCAAACTTGTAAAAAAAGTTTTCAAGATTTAAGAAGGTTTTGCTTAAATATTGTCGAATAGCTAATAAAGTTGTTAATTATGTTAAGTTAATTTAAGATCTAGGAGTGCCTGTCAAAAATGATCGAATTTTATCATGTACATAAGGAATATCCTGGTGGCGTAAAGGCCCTTAATGATGTTAATTTAACCATTGATCGGGGAGAGTTTGTATTTATAATTGGCCCTAGCGGCGCCGGAAAATCAACGATAATGAAGCTTTTGATCAGAGAGATTGTTGCCACTAAGGGAAAGACAAAGGTTTTTGGTCAGGATCTTATGAGGATGAAAAGGAGCCAGGTGCCGTATTTGCGTCGCAATATCGGTATTGTTTTCCAGGACTTTCGTTTGCTTGAAGAGCGCACTGTCTTTGAGAATGTCGCTTTTGCCATGCGGGTTGTCGGGACACCGGTGAAAGAGATCAAACGCCGTGTGCCCAAGGCTCTAGAGCTTGTGGGTTTGAAGAATAAAGAACACTTACGTCCTTCCCAGCTTTCCGGTGGAGAACGTCAACGGGTGGGTATGGCTCGGGCAATAGTAAATGAACCTGTGCTGCTGCTCGCTGATGAGCCGACGGGCAATCTTGATCCGGAGACAGCGTCAGGGATTATGAATTTGTTTAAACAGTTCCATTTGCGCGGGACAACGGTTGTAGTAGCAACACATGCCCAGGATTTGGTAAACAAGCTCCAAAAAAGGGTCATATGCCTCGAAGGCGGGAGAATAATTGCTGATGAGCGTAAGGGGGCTTATGTAAGTGTTCGTTAGAAACAGCTTATATCTTCTGCGAGAGGCTTTTCGAAATTTATTGCGCAATAGCTGGATGACGATCGCTTCCATAGCCGTAGTCGCCATAACCCTTTTACTTTTAGGGAGTTTTATTCTACTCAATTACAACATTGAGTTAATAACGGAAAATATAGAAGATCATGTAGAGAT
>JAAZDR010000179.1 GCA_012512705.1 Bacillota bacterium | reverse complement strand
TAGTATAGCGACAATTGGGAAAGCCCGGACAAGCAAGAAATTTGCCAAAGCGGCCGTATTTGATTACAAGATTGCGACCACAATCTGGACAGGTTTCTTTAGTAACTTCCGGTTCAATTTCTACCTCTTCCACTTCTTCTTCCGCTTTTTGTAAAGATTTTGAAAAAGAAGCATAGAAGCGCTTTAACACTTCTGTCCATTCTAGTTTTCCCCGCTCTACTTCATCGAGCTGATTTTCCATCTGTGCTGTAAACTCGATATCAATGATTTCTTGAAAAAACTCTTTTAATAGATCAAGAACAATAAAGCCGAGTTCTGTTGGTTTAAAAACTTTATCTTCCAGAGTAACATAACCCCTAGCCTGTATAGTTTCGATAATCGGCGAATAAGTGCTTGGGCGTCCTATCCCAGACTCCTCTAGTGTTTTTACCAGGGAGGCTTCACTGTAACGGGGAGGGGGTTGAGTAAAATGCTGCTCCGGCTTTAAAGAAACAAGCTTCAGTAATTGATTTTTTTCCAGCACGGGAAGCTTTTTCTCTTTGTCGTTTTTTTCTTCCTCAACTGCGTACAGTGCCATAAAACCCGGAAAAGCAACAGTCGTCCCTGTGGCTCTAAACTGGTGTTCGTTAGCAGAAATAATTACCGTTTCTCTATTCATGATCGCCGCTGCCATCTGACTGGCAACGAAACGTGACCAGATTAGTTTATAAAGGCGGAACTGGTCTCTTTTTAGGTAATCTTTAACTGAGCCCGGTGTGCGGTAAATAGATGTTGGGCGCACTGCTTCGTGTGCTTCCTGCGCTCCTCTTTTTGAAGTATACTGCCATGGTTTTTCCGGTAGATATTCTTTTCCATACTGTTGCTTAATAAATTCTTCGGCTTCTTTTTGGGCAGAGGCTGAAATTCTCACGGAATCAGTTCTCATATAAGTTATCAGCCCTACTCTTTCACCTTGCAGCTCTATACCCTCATAAAGCTGTTGGGCCAGCTGCATAGTTTTACGTGTACTAAGACCAAGTCTTTTGGAAGCCTCCTGTTGCAAGCTGCTGGTAGTAAAGGGTGGAAACGGATTTCGTCTACGCTGACCCTTCTTAATCTCTGAAACTAAAAAAGTGGCATTTTCAAGTTCAGCTACTACTTCATTGACTTCCTCTTCTTTTGCAAAAGAAATTTTCTTTCCTGCTTTACCGTAGTATTTGGCCGTAAATTTATTTTCTTCATCATCCGAACTCAAAACCGCCTCGAGAGTCCAGTATTCCTCCGGGACAAACTCTTCAATTTCGCGCTCCCGATCGCATATTAGCCGCACCGCAACTGATTGCACGCGCCCGGCACTTAACCCCTTCTTTATCTTGCGCCATAACAGCGGGCTGATCTTATAACCGACTAAGCGGTCAAGAACACGTCTTGCCTGCTGCGCCTCAACCCGATTCATATCAATTTTCCGCGGCGCTTTAAAAGCATTCTTCACCGCGGTTTTAGTTATCTCATTAAATTCTACCCGACAGTTTTCATTTTCATTAATTCCAAGAGCGCGACCCAGATGCCAGCAAATAGCCTCTCCTTCCCGATCAGGATCAGCTGCAAGATAAACGCATTCAGCTTTTTTGCCCTCTGCTTTGATCTTACTTAATATCTCTCCTTTGCCACGGATCGTTATATACTTGGGCTGAAAATTATTTTCTATATCAATACCAAACTGGCTTTTTGGCAGGTCTATTAAGTGTCCCATGGAAGCTCTGATACGGTAATTTTTTCCCAAAAATTTAGCGATTGTTCGTGCCTTAGTCGGTGATTCCACAATTACCAGATATTTGGACATTTTCCTACCTCCGTTCTAACACTCTATTGTTCATTTTACAACCCTCTTTTATTCGTCTGTATTCGCAACAAAGCTTCAATATATAATATATATAGTATTTACTTTTTATTGCCGTCGACCCTCGTATAATTGTTTCCAGGAAGCTGTTTAATAAATCCATGCAACTCTAACTGCATGAGTAAGCTGTTGACCGTAGAAGGTGTCAACATACTTTCACGCACAATTTGATCCACATGGATTGGATAATAGGGAATAAGGCTTAGGATTTCCTTCTGCTCACCCGTTAACGCCTCTGTAGTTAGAAAGGTGTCTTTTGTTAAATTAGAGAAAGAAGTGCTGACAATATTGCAGGATATTTCCTCTAAAATATCCTCAAGCCCTTCTGTTAGCTTGGCACCCTCTTTTAATAAACGATGACAGCCTCTGCTGTAGGGGCTGTTAATATTGCCGGGTACTGCAAAAACCTCCCTCCCCTGTTCTATGGCATAATCTGCCGTTATCAAAGCCCCACTTTTTTCTAAAGCCTCGATTACTACCGTACCCAGGCTAAGGCCGCTAATAATCCGATTACGCCGGGGGAAATTTTGCGCAAGAGGTCGTGTTCCCGGGGGGAATTCACTTACTACAGCGCCATTTTCACTGATTTTTTGCATTAGTGCATTGTTTTCTGCAGGATAGCAAATATCTAATCCACAGCCGAGAACGGCAATAGTTCTCCCTCTTTTATTTAAGGCTCCTTGATGTGCCCACGAGTCGATCCCTCTAGCCATACCGCTGACCACGGTAATGCCCACACCAGCTAGGTCTTCAGCAAGCTTCAGCGCTATATCCCTACCATAAAATGTATGTTTTCTGCTGCCGACAACTGCAATCGCTTGTTCATCCTCAGGGGTAAAGGCTCCCTTAATATATAGTACTGGAGGGGGCAGGTAAATAGATGAAAGCAGCGTTGGATAATTATGGTCTTCGATAGTAATAACGTTAATCCCTAAAGCAGCAAGCTTTTTTGACTCTCCTAATAAGGGAATCCGCTTCCTCTCCGCAACTATTTTTTCCGCTAATTTATGATGAAAACCTTCAACTTCAAGTAATTGATCGAATTCAGCTTCCCAAGCCTTTTTCGGTGAACCAAAAAAATCGACCAAGGCTTTAATCCGTTTTGGGCCTAAATTCGGGATCATGTTCAGCCCATGCCAGTAAATCTGCGGATCGCTTACCATCGCTCGAATCAGCCCCTATCCTTTTCCTTCCTATCATTTGATAGAGGTTCGACGTTTAATAAATATTTCCTTCATAGTGATCCACGCGGCCAATACGGTGCTACTGAATAAATATCTGCATAAACAAACACCTTTCTGTGAAACTACAGAAAGGTATAACTGACTAAAAACATATCTCCAGATGCTCCAAATCCTAAGGCCACCGGGCGGTAAGTATTTTTTCTAAGAGGTTAACAGCACTCTGTAAATCTTCATAGTCAATCATCTCTGAAGGCGTATGTATATAACGGCAAGGGATGGAGAGAGCTCCAGAAGGAATCCCTTCTTTCGTTAAGTGGATGGCCCCGGCATCTGTTCCCCCACGCTCCAGCACCTCAAGTTGATAAGGAATTTTATATTTCTCGGCAATTTCGATCATCAAGTCCCGTACTTGTGGATGGGCCAATACTGAAGAATCTTTAACCTTAATTGCCGGTCCTTTACCCAGGGAAACAGCCATTGTTGGTGCCTCAGGAGTATCTCCAGTTCGGGTGACATCCACGGCAATACCAAAATCAGGATCAAGTCGATAAGCAGATGTCTTTGCACCACGAAGCCCTACTTCTTCTTGGACAGTAAAAACAAAATAAAGCTCGTTGATGCGGTCATCTTTCAGCTTTTGTAAGGCAGAGATCATCACTGCGCATCCAGCCCTGTCATCAAGAGATTTAGCCAGAATGCGCCGACCCAAATCTGTAAACTGGCGGTAGTAGACACAAGTATCGCCTACTGCCACTTTATTTTCTGCTTCTTTTTTGCTGCTGGCGCCAATATCAATATAGAGTTTAGAGAAATCTAGCTCTTTAAGCTCTTTAATTTTTTCATGGTTTATCGTGCCGATCACTCCGGAACTAAATATAACTCTTTCTCCAACGAGCAAATGGGGCAGCACGCCGCCAACTTTGGTAAAGCGTAAAAATCCTTGTTCATCAATATGGGTAACCATAAGCGCTACTTCATCCATATGGGCAGCAAGCATGATTTTTTTCCCTTCGCCTTTGCGGACACAAATGAGATTCCCTAATGCATCTTCAAAGATTTCATCAACATAATCCTTAACTTCTGCCTTGACAATATCTCTGATTTTCTCCTCTGCGCCCGGCGGTCCGCTCTCTTCAACAAGCTTTTGTAAAAGCGTTTTCATCTGTTTAGACCTCCCATCTCACTTACCTTGTGCAGAAAAGCTTCGCTTAACCCAATGGTGGCATAAAAATCATCGAGTTTAATCACAGAAGCAGGTGAGTGCAAGTAACGGCATGGTATGGAGACAACACCTGCAGGGATACCTTCTTTACTAAGGCTGATATTTCCTGCATCTGTTGCCCCACTGGTAAAGCGGCGGTACTGGTATTTGATCTCATTATCCTCTGCCGCTGCTCTCAGCGCAGCAAGGATCTTTCCGTCACTAATAAAGCTTTGATCCATTAATGTAAGTGCCGGGCCGTCACCCAAATTTGTTACCGGCTTGATCCCTTTAGTTTCTGGGAAATCAGCAGCCGAAGTTGTTTCAATGATCAGTGCTAGATCAGGGTCAAGTGTGTAAGCAGCAGTTATCGCCCCGCGCGAACCGATCTCTTCCTGTACTGTAAAAACCGCACACAGCTCAACAGGAAGTTCTCTTTTTAATAGTTCTACTAATACAGCGCAGCCCGCCCGGTTATCAAAAGCTTTACCGCATAAACATCGCTCGCCCATCTCCTTCACCTTGGTATCAAAAGCAGCGTAGTCCCCGAGACTGACCATTTTTTCTGCCTCTTCTTTCCCTTTAGCACCAATATCGATGTATAGCTGATTCGTTTTTAAAGTTTTTTTCCGTTCGTCGGGTTTTTGGAGATGTACAGCTTTTACACCGATAACACCTGGAATATTCTCTACCCCTATTATAACCGGTTTAGATATAAGAACGCGGTTATCGATGTCACCTACTTTCAAAAATCGCAAGTGTCCACTTTTTTCTATCCCGTTGATAATCAAGCCGACTTCATCCATATGGGCAGCAAGCATTACTTTGGGAGAACGCTTTTTGCCCTTGCGAGGCCTTTTATTAACAATGAGATTACCCATGCAGTCCGTTTTCAGCTCGTCAACATAAGGTTGGACTTCTTTTTTAATTGCTTCCCTGACTCTTTTTTCATCTCCCGAAACTCCTGGCAATTCTGCTAGAGTCTTTAAAAGCACGTTAACCCCTCCACAAAAACTCGATCTATGGTGCTGATAAAAACAGCCAAAAGTTCTGCCGTGAGCTTTAGATCTTCACAACTTAAAAGTTCTACCGAGGTATGCATATAACGAAGCGGTAACGATAATAACCCGGTAGGGATCCCGCCTCTGGCGATCTGTATCGCACGAGCGTCAGTTCCCGTAGGGCCGGCGGAAACATCAAATTGCACAGGGATTCGAGCTCGTTTAGCAACTTCCTTTAAACGCGCGATTATAGAAGGATGAAAATTTGGTCCAAGTCCGATAACAGGTCCGGCACCGATCTCCTGTGTCTCAAATTCGGAAACCCCTGGTAGGTTACCATGACAGACATCGATAGCGATACTCAAATCAGGGGCAATATTATAAGCAGAAACAGCAGCACCCCGTACACCTACTTCCTCTTGGACCGTTGCTACTGCATAAACATCTGGAACATGATGAAGGGATTGTAATTTATGTAAACAATACATTAAGGCAACTACACCGGCACGGTCATCAAGTGCCTTTCCGCTCACACACCCATTTGCAAGCTCGTAAATGGAACGTTCTATACTGATTATATCCCCGACTTTAACAATCTCTAGCAGCTCACTTTGCGCGTATCCAGTATCTATGAACAGCTTATCAATTTCCACAGCTTTTTTCCGTTCTTTTTCCTCTGTAATATGAGGCGATTTGCTGCCGATTACTCCAGTAATGTCTTTCCGGCCATGAATAATAACCTTCTGCCCGGGGAGGGTCCGCGCATCAAATCCGCCGATGGTACTAAAGCGCAAAAAACCGCCTTCTTCGATCTTGGTGACTACAAGTCCGATTTCATCCATATGTGCAGCGAGCATTATTTTTATGTGCTCTTTGCCCTCAGCTGTTCCTTTTTTTAAAGCAATTAAATTGCCAAGTTTGTCATACTTTATTTCATCACAAAGAGGGCGAAAAAATTTTTCTGCTGTTGGTCTCAGAGAGTCTTCCTGTCCCGAAACACCTTGAGCTTCCGTTAACTCTCGTAACAAGGATATTACGTCCAAGGAAAATCCTCCCCCCATTAGCCATATTGCACCCTTACTTAATAATATCTTTATAATATCTTTCCCTGAAAAAATAAATACAGGGCTATAGCTACCTGTATCAGTCTAGTGTTTCTGAAAAATTATTATTTAGTGAGGCCGTTAATTGATATATATGTTCACTTAGGGCAATATCCAAAGTTCCTGCCCCACAGCTTGGAGTAAAAAGGATCTGCCGGCAGAGACGCTCACGGGGCACGTTTTGTTGAACTAATTTCTCTATTTTTTCTTTTAGTGAGCTGCACAGCGTACGATGGCCATACTGCCAAGCAGCTTCAGTCGTAGGCACTATCCCCCAGGCCAAATAGCCATCATTTTCTAAGAAATTCGTTAGTGGCTGTGGATATACCAGCAGCGAAGGAAAATGATTATAAGCATCAAAACTAACAATATCTAGAGGAAGCTCAAATAATAAGGACCAGTCTACTCCTGCACAGCAGTGCGCTCCAACAAGCCCGTTTTCCTCATGGATCACGTTAATAAGCTCTCGTAAACTTTCTTGGATGACTTCCTTTGAGAGGGCGACAAAGGTCGATTGTCCATAGGCATAGAGGCCGGGCGCATCAAAAAAAATTACTGGGGTGAGACCGAATTTCTGCAACTGGCGCACTTGCCAGCGCGCGTGTAAAATTAAAGTTTTCAAAAGCACAGCCCGTAATTCGTCATCGTAAAAAGAGGCGCGAAGCTGTGCATCATTAACGCTAAAACCGAGTGAAACCGGGCCGCTGATTTGTCCTTTAATAAACTTTGCCCTGTCAAAACGCGCTTTACCTTCCTCCAAAAAAAAGTAAAAC
>JAAZDR010000322.1 GCA_012512705.1 Bacillota bacterium | reverse complement strand
GTGGCAGATATTGGGACAGAACCAAGGTGGGGCCGGGTAATGGAGACCTTCGGCGAAGATCCGGAGTTGGTGGCAAAGATGGTTGGCATTCAAGTGGAAGCCTTCCAAAACGGCCGAGAGCTTAACAGTAGATCGATATTGACTACTGCCAAACACTTTCCCGGATCAGGGCCCCAAATGGAAGGCGTTGATATGGCCCCTATCGTCGCTTCCTTAGAAGCCTATGATCTGTATCATTTAAAACCGTTTATTGCTGCCATTGAAGCCGGCACTGGTTCGATTATGCCTTATTACAGTATTCCCGTTGCCATTGATCTGATGGCTGCTTTGGGATCCAGGCCTACGCTGCAGGACTTGCTAAGGCAGAAGCTGGGCTTTACCGGTATTATTACCACTGACTGGGGGATGATTTGGGGGATCCAGCAGAGCGGCAGTTTCATCGGTGGAGAGATCTCTGATGATGAAGCCATTGTCATTGGGGTGGAAGATGCCCGGGTAGATGGCATTGGTGGTGAATCCATCCGCCTGATAGATGATATGGTCCGTTTGGTGGAGGCTGGCTTGATAAGTGAAGCCAGTATCAATGATTCAGCTTACCGTATTCTGCTTGCCAAGTTTAAAATGGGGATTTTTGACAACCCTTACGTTGACCCTGATTATGCGGAACAAATTGTGGGCTGCCCTGAGCATCAGGCTTTATCCTTGGAAGCAGCCTTAAAATCTATGACCCTTTTGAAAAACGACGGCCTGCTGCCTCTGAAGCCGTCAGGCAGTATTCTTGTTGCCGGCAGCAGGGCAGCTGATATGGACAGCCTTACCGGAGGTTGGTCATCGGGGCAGGATGGGAAAACAATTCTTGATGTGATTCGGGAACGGGTAGGGGATGCCGGGACAGTATTCTTCGAAGGGGAAAATCCTGAAGTTGCCGCATCTTTGGCACAGGAATGTGATGTGGCAGTTGTGGTCATCGGTGAGCCGGCATACATGCACAGCCCGCCGTGGGGTGCCCAGACCCTGGAAATTACTCCGGTGCAGCAGGAACTGCTCACTGCAATTCATGAGACCGGAACCCCTATTGTGGTCGTAGTGATGATGGGCAGGCCCTATATCCTGACCTGGTGTGCTGAAAACACCAGTGCCATTCTAGTAGCTTACTATCCGGGTACTCAAGGTGCAGTAGCTGTTGCTGATGTGCTGTTTGGCGATTACAGTCCCCGGGGGATGCTGCCGATCCAAATCCCACGCAATATGGAACAGGTTCGGGCACAGAAAAGCGACATTCCTTTTGACATAGCTGATCCTCTTTATGATTTTGGTTTTGGCATCAGCTATGACTAGGGTGGAGGCTGAAAAGGAGGCTTTGGACATGGTTTCATTCTTGAGAAGGCATCCCTTTATAGTGCTCGTCATACCCTTCGCCCTGGTGTTTTACTTCGTCTATGTAGGTCTGGGCTGGAATATCTGGGTGTCGCTGACTAATTGGATGGGGCTTAGGATTAACTACCGCTATGCCGGGTTTGACAACTATCTGAAGCTGTTTCAGGATCCGGTTTTCTGGCTCTCATTCCGTAATACACTGCTGCTGTTTCTGATTATCCCCATCTGTATGGTGATTGGGTTGTTCTTAGCTGTGATTCTAGACAAAGGGTTGAAAGGC
>JAAZDR010000178.1 GCA_012512705.1 Bacillota bacterium | reverse complement strand
TTATAGCCTAGAGCTGTTTACACCGCTAAGCCTTTCCGGCACATCCAAATAGGCGCATCTTTTCTTTGATCACCGTTTTCATCGCTTCTTTAGCCGGACCCAAAATCTTGCGGGGGTCGTAAACGTTGGGATTTTCGGCGGTAAATTTCCGTACAGCACGGTTGAAAGCCTGGCGGATCTCCGTATCTATATTGATCTTACAAACGCCAAGTTCAATGGCACGGCGAATGCTTTCTGCAGGAACCCCAGAAGCACCGTGCAGAACAAGCGGTATTTGCACTCTCTGCTTAATTTTTTGCAGCCGTTCAAAATCAAGCTTCGGCTCTCCTTTATAAGGACCATGTGCCGTTCCGATCGCTACGGCAAGGGCATCAACGCCACTTTCGCTTACAAATCGCTCTGCCTCCTCTGGCGAGGTAAAAAGCGCTTCACGTTCATCAACAGTAACATCATCTTCGGTACCGCCGATCTTGCCCAGTTCCCCTTCAACCGACACCCCTACAGCATGTGCAACCTCCACAACCCGGGCAGTGGCAGCAATATTTTCTTCGAGCGGCAGTTTGGATCCGTCATACATTACTGAGCTGAAACCGTGCCGGATACAGAGCATATTCTGGGCAAAGCTAGTTCCGTGATCGAGATGTAGAACCACAGGAACGGTCACCTTCTGTAAGGAGGCCTTAACCATTGCCACAATATACTCTATCCCTGCATAGCGCAGCGCTCCTTGACTGGCCTGCAGGATAACCGGTGCCTTTTCCTCTTCTGCTGACTCAACAATCGCCTGCACGATCTCCATATTATTTGTATTAAAGGCCCCTACTGCATATCCCTTTTTTTGTGCATCATCAAGAATATCTTTTAATGTTACCAAAAACATAGGCTAATACCTCCTTCGAATATTTTTCCCTTTAAAAGTCTACGAATTGATAACGTTAAGCAGTTCTTCTATATCAAATGGTTTGGACAAGTAACCTTTGGCGCCACGATTCTTCGCCTCGTTCAAGACATCAAGCTCCTCGTAGGCAGTCATAATTATTACATCTAAAGCAGGAAACTTTTTTTTCAACAGCGTAAGCGTCTCCAAGCCGTCCATCCCGGACATTTTCATGTCCAACAGGACAAGATCAAAATTATTGTTTTCTACCAGCTCCAACGCTTCATAACCATCCGCAGCCTGTGTAACCGAATACCCGTGGGCAGTAAGGATCTCCTCAATCAATATGCGTATCCCCAGGCGATCATCAACCACCAAGACGTTCTTATTTTCCAAAACTATACTTCCTCCTATTATGAATTCCAATAATAAACAGTTCTCTCTTACAGTGAAAAATCCTCTCTCCCTAGAAAAAAAGCACTTTAAAGTGCTTTTAAAAAAAGACTTCGGGCCGCAGTTAAGCCAAAAAAATCTTTCCGACTTTAACCAGGGAGAATAAAAGCCTGCGTGGGAAATAGCCTTTCCTTATTCGTTAAAAAGATCGGTAGAGGGTATAAGGTTATTCCGCTTCATCTTCAGGAACCGGTGCGTCAACTGGACAAACATCAGCACAAGCCCCACAGTCTATACACTTTTCCGGATCGATGATATATTTGTCTTCGCCTTCAGAGATTGCCTCTGTCGGACATTCAGGCTGACAGGCCCCACAGGCAATACATTCATCAGTAATAACATAGGCCATAAATAGATTCCCCTTTCTTAAAATACGCTCTTAATTTTAGCATCTCCTACTTCGTTGTTGTAACCATGCAGTATCCACAAATGATTTTTACTTTTATCTATCCCCGGCTGCGGTCCAAAGCGCTGGCGATAAAGCCGCAAAAAAGAGGATGAGGGCGGTGAGGACGCGATTTGAATTCTGGGTGGAACTGAGTAGCAACATACCAGGGA
>JAAZDR010000177.1 GCA_012512705.1 Bacillota bacterium | reverse complement strand
GCATAATAAATAATTCCGTCCAGATCTTCAGCAGTCGCCTGGCATTCACGCATCATGTTTTCCGTAACGCTTAAATAAGCAATCTTTTTATTATGGGCAAACTGAAGAGTGCCCAATGCTTTAGCTAGTAGACAGATCGCCGAAAGAGGACGTTCTTCAAAAACCTTCATGGCGATAAAAGCAGGAGCTATGCCATATTTCGACAAAGAAGCAGCAACAGAAAAAGTCCGCGCCGTTGTATTTTCATACTTGAAAGAACCTGTATCAGTGGTTAGTGCTACATAGAGGGCGTTTGCGATATCTTCATCGAGTTCAACCCCTAGCTCTTGAAGAAGGAAGAAGACGATTTCACCAGTAGCCGATGCCTGAGGATCAACAAAATTAAGGGCACCGAAATAGCCATTGGTACTATGGTGATCAATATTGATCGTTTTGATATTTTTTAACTGCTCTTTAAATGGTTCGATCCTTTCCAAATCGCTGCAATCAAGGATAATAGCCAATATATCACGATCAGTTAGTACAAAATCAGTCAAAAAACGGTCAGAACCCTTTAAAAAACGATATTTTCTGGGCACTGGGTCTATGGTGTAAAGCTTTACCTCCTTGCCCAGCTTCTGCAAACCGAGACCAAGGGCCAATGAGGCGCCGACACTATCGCCGTCAGGGAGTTTATGAGAAAAAATAGCAATATGTTTTGCTTCTTTTATTGTCTCTAATATTTTTAACGGTATCTGCATTTTATCATTCCTCTTGCCCTTTTTCCAGCTTGCGCAGTACTTCACTAATGCGTGCTCCGTATTCTAACGAATGGTCTTCTTCAAAATGAATTTCCGGTGTATGTCTTAAACGTATTCTTTGCCCAATTTCAGTACGAATAAATCCTTTAGCCTTTTCTAGAGCCTTAAATGTCTGCTCCTTATCATCTTTAGAACCAAAAACACTGATGAAAAATTTAGCATGTCTTAGATCGCGCGAGACCTCTACCCCCGTAATACTGGGGATCCCTTTCACGCGCGGATCTTTTAACTCATTTTGCAGAATATCGCTCATCTCTTTTTTTAGCTCGCTGGCAATGCGGGTTGCCCTGCCTCTAGCCATGAAGATAAACCTCCTCCCTGAAGGTTATACGTGAAGGTTATACTGGTTCCACTTTTTCTTCAGTAAATGCTTCAAGAATATCTCCTTCTTTAAGATCGTTAAAGTTTTCTAAGAGAATACCGCATTCAAAACCAGAACTGACTTCGCGCACATCGTCTTTAAAACGCCTTAGGGAATCAATTTTTGACTCCTGAACAACTTTTCCATCCCGAATGACGCGAACTGAAGCATGGCGATTTATTTGGCCGTTGGTAACGTAACAGCCAGCAATAGTGCCCAGTTTGGAGACCTTAAAAATCTGGCGCACTTCCGCCTGGCCCAAAATTACTTCTTTATACTCCGGGGCAAGAAGCCCTCTCATTGCTTTTTCGATATCTTCAATAACTTCATAAATTACGCGATAAAGGCGCATATCGACATTTTCTGCTTCCACCATACGTCTGACATTGGCCTCAGGACGAACATTAAATCCAATAATAATTGCGTCTGATGCTGAAGCGAGCATTACATCGGATTCGGTTATTGACCCCACACCACTATGAATAATCTGAAGACCTACCTCTTCATTGCTTAGTTTCAGCAGTGAATCTTTTAAGGCCTCTACAGATCCCTGTGCATCTCCCTTAATAATCAGTTTTAATTCTTTTACCTCTCCTTCTTGTATTCGTTTAAAAAGATCGTCCAAGGAAATTTTAGGGGCTTTTTTAATTGTCGCTTCTCGTAATTTTTGTGAACGTCTTTCAGCAACTTGTCTAGCGATCCGCTCATCAGCCACAACTTGGAATGTATCTCCGGCCTGAGCAACATCAGACAGACCGAGGATCTCAACCGGCGTCGAAGGACCTGCTGATGAAATTCGCTTGCCCCGATCATTAACCATGGCACGTACTTTACCAAAAACTGAACCGCCGACTAAAGGCTCACCTACCCTGAGAGTACCGTTTTGGACCAGTACAGTTGCAACTGGGCCCCGTCCTTTATCAAGTTTCGCTTCGATCACAACCCCACTGGCCGGACGGTTAGGATTAGCTTTATACTCATTTATTTCAGCAGTTAGGGATATTGCCTCCAAAAGGTCCTCTATCCCTTCTTGTCTAAGCGCACTTACGGGGACAATAATTGTATCGCCTCCCCACTCTTCAGGGATAAGGTTGTTTTCACTTAACTGCTGTTTTACCCGTTCGGGGTTAGCATTCGGACGATCAATTTTGTTTAAGGCGACAATAATCGGTACGCCTGCAGCTTGAGCGTGGTTAATAGCTTCAATGGTCTGGGGCATGACCCCATCATCAGCAGCAACAACTAGTACAGCGATATCCGTCACCTGTGCGCCGCGTGCTCTCATGGCTGTAAAAGCCTCATGCCCAGGTGTATCTAGAAAAACTATCTTATGATCATCTATGTTAACCTGATAGGCACCTATATGCTGAGTAATACCTCCGGCCTCACTTGCGGTTACATTAGCGTTTCGAATAGCATCGAGCAGGGATGTCTTTCCGTGATCGACATGCCCGAGAACAGTAACCACCGGTGGGCGCGGTTTGAGCGATTCCGGTTTATCCTCGCTTTCAACACTATCTTGCAGTTCTTTTTCTACCGGATCTGTTTCTAACATTATATCGAAACCGTATTCTTCAGCAATAAGGTATATTATATCAGGTTCAAGTTCTTGATTAATATTTGCCATAACGCCCAGTTCAAGCAGCTGCTTGATTAGTTCCGTTGCCGCAATATCCATTTTTGCGGCCAGCTCTCCTACAGTAACCCTCCCCTCTAAGCGCAGCAGCGTCTTTTTATCTGTTTCTTTTTTTGTCTCCTCTGTAAGTGATTTTTTTCTGGCTTTCCGGCTAACTGGGGGTGATTTTTTTTGTGCAGTTTTTTTCATTTCCACTACTTTCTTTTGTAAAACTTTTTTCTGTGGCTTTTCTACCTTCTCCTGCTCTTCGGCCTCGAGCATATCTTTCCCCGTTAACCGCTGCATAAGCTGTTCCGCTTTTTCTTTTTCAATAGTGCTCATGTGATTTTTTACTTCAACATTAAAATCATTTTTCAAAACATCAATCAACTTTTTGCTGTTAATTCCCAACTCTTTTGCTAACTCATAAACACGAACTTTAGCCATCTAATACACCTCCATCATTTTGACCTCCTAAACAGAAAAGTGGCCAATTTCCTCTCACCTTTGAAGTTGCTTAGAGAATCCTCTATCTAAACAGACAATTGCCGCTGTATTAGAAGAACCGATTGCTTGACCCAAAATTTGCTTTGTCCCTTTTTCCAGGATTGGAATATTGTAGAACCTGGCTTTATTATAATAGTTTTTTTTAGTATTTTGTGCAGCATCTTCGGCAAGAATTATCAAGGCCGCCTTACGTGAACGTATCGCTTTCATATTCGCTTCTTCTACAAAAAGCAGCTTACCTGCCCTGCGAGCTAGCCCAAGCAGCCCTAACCACTTTTTGCTAACTTGTTCCATCATTTACTAATTCCTTTTCCAAGAGTTCTTTGATCTGGAGCGGAACGGCATGTTTCAAGCTTTTTTCAATCCTTTTCCCCTTCAATGCTGTTTGCAGGCATTGTTTATTTGGACAGACATAGGCACCTCTGCCAGCTTTTTTCCCTGTAGGATCAACACTGATTTCACCTTCCGGACTAAGAACAATACGCACAAGTTCTTTTTTGGGTTTTTCCTGCTGGCAACCAACGCATAAACGCATCGGTATCCTTTTTTTAACCAAGACATCTCCCCCCTAAAATTATGTCTTGAGTTTAGAATCGCTAACTATGTCTATTTTCCAAGAGGTTAGCTTTGCCGCCAACCTTGCATTCTGCCCCTCTTTACCTATAGCTAAAGAAAGTTGATAATCAGGCACAATCACTTTTGCCATTTTAGCCTCTTCATCTATCTCTACAGATAACACTTTTGAGGGGCTTAGGGAATTGGCAATAAACTCTTTCGGATCCTCGCTCCATTTGATGATATCAATTTTTTCCTTCAACTCATTACTTACAGTCTGTACCCGGCTTCCTTTGGGCCCCACACAAGCGCCAACAGGATCTACATCTTTATTAGCAGAATAGACAGCTATTTTTGTTCTACTGCCAGCTTCCCTAGCCACTGATTTAATTTCTACCGTTCCGTCATAAATTTCAGGTACTTCTAACTCAAATAATCTTTTGATAAAACCGGGATGAGTGCGGGAAACAAGAATTTGCGGCCCCTTAGATGTTTTACGGACTTCGGTTATAAAAGCCTTTACCCGGTCTCCTTGTTTGAAACTTTCACCCGGTATCTGTTCTGAAGAGGGCATGATCGCTTCCGTTTTGCCTAAATCAACAATCGCATTTTTTTTGTCAAAACGCTGGATTATTCCTGTAATAATATCATGTTCACGATCAATATAATCCTCATAAATCAGCTCTCTTTCTGCTTCGCGAATGCGTTGGATGACTACTTGTTTTGCTGTTTGGGCAGCAATCCTTCCAAAATTGCGGGGAGTGACTTCGACTTCTACAATATCACCGATTTCATAATCAAGATTGATTTTTTTCGCTTCTTCTAATGCGATCTCTTCTTGTTTTTTCCCCACCTTTTCTACAACACGAAGGCGGGAATAAACCTTAACCTTTCCTGTATTTTTATCTATGTATACTCCGACATCATTTGCACCAGCGTTAAAATTACGTTTATAGGCAGAGATTAACGCTGCCTCTAATGTTTCAAACAGCG
>JAAZDR010000176.1 GCA_012512705.1 Bacillota bacterium | reverse complement strand
GCCCTGACCAGCCTCTTTCCCATCCTTAATGATCTGTGCGACCATTTCTTCTCCAGGTAAAACCACAGGTTTCACTGCATTCGCTAGTTCATTTATATTCAGCACAGGAACCCCTTGGAGTTCACAAACCTTATTTAAATTGAAGTCATTAGTTATAATTTTTCCGCTAAGCACCTTTGCTAACTTAACCAGCTTACTATCAACCTCAGGGATATCCTCAAAATCGCCCTCGTAAATCTCCACTGGTATATCCATTTCTTTTTGTATTTTGTTCAAAATATCAAGACCACGTCGACCACGATTACGCTTTAGCAAATCCGGGGAATCGGCAATATGTCGCAGCTCTTCCAGGACAAAGCCGGGAACAACGAGTGTTCCCTCAAGAAAACCGGTCTTACAGATATCAGTAATCCGTCCATCGATAATTACACTTGTATCCAATACTTTCTTATCTGCATGTTTAGCCTTACCGGCAACCGCAGCCCTCTGTCTGGAAACCAAAGAGGTGACGAAAGAAAATTCCTCCTTGCGATTTAGAACAAAATTTATCCCTAGGTAGACAAGAACAATATTAAGCGCAAGTGAAAGGTAGACACCGATCAAGGGAATACGGTTTAATAACAGGCTTAATAACAGACCGATAAAGAGAGAGACTAGTAAACCAAAGACACCAAGGATAATATCCTGTGTAGGAACATTTTTAAGCTTACTGTCAACCCAGGAAGAAAGCCGCAGCAAGCTATTCATTAATGAAGGAGTAATAATATAAAAAATGAATCCGAAGATAACTCCACCGAATATAGAACCAAGGGGTAATGGCACCTGTAAAGCTAATCCGGTTACTTCTAAGATTGTCGGGAATACAGCTTTCAGCAACTCATAACCAGCAACAAAACCAATTATAGCAACAACAATACGGATAATTGCCTTTATCAACGATTTCACCTCCCGTCAAATAACAGATTATAAAACCAAGCATGAAAGTTTATAAGTGATATTATAACTTATATTTTTAACCAATTTCAATAAATATTATGTATCCGCTAGAATTATTTTACAAAAAAGAAAACATCAGTCATGATGTTTATCAAAAAAACTTTCCAGAGTATTGACAATTTCTGTCTCTTCTACTCCTTGGGCCAACACCAGTTCACTGATTAAAATTTGTCTGGCGTTTTCAAGCATTTTTCTTTCGCCTGTTGAAAGGCCTTTTTCTTTTTCTCTAATCATTAGATTTCGTACTACTTCAGCGACTTTAAAAATATTGCCGCTCTTAATCTTTTCCAGGTTGTTCCGATAGCGCCTGTTCCAATTGGAGGGTGCTTTGTCACAATCTTCTTGAAAAATTTGCAATACTTTTTGCACGTCTTCTTGATCGATTACCTGGCGTAGACCTACATTGCGAATATTGTCTAAAGGTATCATTACCTTCATATCACCAATCGGCATACTCATTACATAATATTTTTTTCGGGCCCCGAGGATTTCTTTTTCTTCAATCGCTTCGATCACACCAGCTCCATGCATAGGGTAGACAACTTTGTCCCCCACATTGAACATTTTCATCTAGGCCTCCTATATAAATAACATCTATATTAAATGTTATCATATTTAGGTGTCACAGTCAAAAAAGATATTTATTTTAACATATAAACAAGCATTTTTCAATACTTAGAAATTTTTTTGTCAAAATAGAGCATCCAACGCTTCTGGTAGGGATTTTACTCCGATAAGCTCTATCTCTAATTCTTTCTTTATCTGGTCCGAAAGCTGTCCTACGTTATGCAGGGGAAGGATACAGCGACTAAAACCAAGTTTTACCGCTTCACTGAGTCGCATTTCGGCACGGCTAACAGCTCTTACTTCTCCAGTCAGCCCAACCTCACCAAAGACTATGTCACTTTTGGACAGCGGCTGTTCGCGGTAGCTGGAGGCAAGGGCCACAGCCAGTCCTAAATCAAGGGCTGGTTCAGTTATACGCATACCACCAACAAGATTAACGAAGACATCCTGATCTTGAAGATTGAGCCCGACACGCTTTTCCAATACAGCGATCATTAAAGCTACACGGTTTTGATCAAAACCGGTTACTGTGCGACGGGGTGAAGCATAGCCGGAGGAAGTTACAAGCGCCTGCAATTCTACTAATAAAGAGCGTGAACCTTCCATAGTAGCCACAATTACTGATCCAGGGACAGATTCTGAATACTGTGACAGAAAGAAGGCTGACGGGTTTTCTACTTCAGCAAGCCCTCGCGCTCCCATAGTAAAAATTCCCATTTCATACGTGGAACCAAAACGATTTTTTACCGAGCGCAAAACACGATAATTATGGTAGCGCTCCCCTTCAAAATATAGAACGCAGTCTACCATATGCTCGAGCATGCGCGGCCCCGCAATCACTCCTTCTTTAGTAACATGGCCGACAACAAAGATCGAAATACCTTTATTCTTGGCCAGCTGAATTAAAGAGGCCGTTACTTCGCGAACCTGTGAAACACTGCCGGGAACTGTG